>NZ_CAUIZY010000012.1:0-58426 GCF_962747855.1 Neisseria blantyrii | reverse complement strand
TGAATCGGTTCCGTACTATTTGTACTGTCTGCGGCTTCGTCGCCTTGTCCTGATTTTTGTTAATCCACTATACTTTCCCCATCCTATCAGTTTCCCGCTTCAGACGGCATAAGGTCTGAAAGAAAGACTACAATCATGAGTAATCCATTTTCCTCTTTAGGTTTGGGTACGGAACTCGTTTCCGCACTGACCGCGCAAGGCTATGAAACCCCAACCCCCATTCAGGCCGCCGCCATTCCCAAAGCACTCGCCGGTCATGATTTACTAGCCGCCGCCCAAACCGGCACGGGCAAAACCGCTGCCTTTATGCTGCCCAGTCTGGAACGCCTCAAACGCTACGCCACCGCCAGCACCTCGCCCGCGATGCACCCCGTGCGTATGCTCGTCCTCACCCCGACGCGCGAACTTGCCGACCAAATCGACCAAAACGTGCAGTCCTATATCAAAAACCTGCCGCTGCGCCATACCGTCTTGTTCGGCGGTATGAATATGGACAAACAGACCGCCGATTTGCGTGCCGGCTGCGAAATCGTCGTCGCCACCGTCGGACGGCTGCTCGACCACGTCAAACAAAAAAACATCAGTTTAAACAAAGTCGAAATCGTCGTTCTGGACGAAGCAGACCGCATGTTGGATATGGGGTTCATCGACGACATCCGCAAAATCATGCAGATGCTGCCCCGCCAACGCCAAACCCTACTCTTTTCCGCCACTTTCTCCGCCCCGATACGCAAACTGGCGCAAGACTTCATGAACGCGCCCGAAACCGTCGAAGTCGCCGCGCAAAACACCACCAACGCCAACGTCGAACAACACATCATCGCCGTCGATACCTTCCAAAAGCGCAACCTGCTCGAACGGCTGATTGTCGATCTGCATATGAACCAAGTCATCGTGTTCTGCAAAACCAAACAAAGCGTCGACCGCGTAACGCGCGAACTGGTGCGCCGCAACCTGTCCGCACAGGCGATACACGGCGACCGTTCCCAACAAAGCCGGCTCGAAACACTCAACGCCTTCAAAGACGGCAGCCTGCGCGTCCTCGTCGCCACCGACATCGCCGCGCGTGGGCTGGACATTGCCGAGCTGCCCTTCGTCATCAATTACGAAATGCCCGCCCAGCCCGAAGACTACGTCCACCGTATCGGGCGTACGGGGCGCGCGGGCGCGGACGGCGTGGCGATTTCCCTGATGGACGAATCCGAACAGAAAATGTTTGAATCCATTAAAGAGCTGACCGGCAACAAGCTGCTCATCGAACGCATCGAAGGCTTCGAGCCCCGATGGTGGGAACAGGAAGGCTCAAAACCGGAAAAAACCGGCACAAGCGAACCTAAACAGCGCAACCGCTACGAATCCGCCAAAGCGCAGCGCGAAAAAAACACCCGGCCGGAAACCACGGCAAACGATGCGGGCGCGGCCTGCGGGAAAATTGCCGGACGCAGCCGCCGAAGCCGCCGGGGACACCGGACGTGCGCCCTGCTCCAACCGCGTTACGGCGTAAAATAACCCTGAAAATCAAATGCCGTCTGAACATTTCCGTTTCAGACGGCATTTTTCAAACCGGACTGACGCATTGGAAGCAACCACCCGCACCGGATAAATTTCTGCTGCAAACAGTTTCAGACGGCATTTGCTGCCTGTACAATATCATTTCCTTTTCCACTCAAACCATCAGGATTTCCCAATGTCCACCCAATTCGATGTCGCCGTAATCGGCGCAGGTCCGGCAGGCTCGGTCGCATCCGCCCTGCTCCGCAAAAAAGGTTATCAAGTCTGCGTGTTGGAAAAACAGCACTTTCCGCGCTTCGTCATCGGCGAAAGCCTGCTGCCGCACTGTATGGAAATGCTGGAAGAAGCCGGATTTGCCGATGCCGTGCGCGCCGAGCCCGGCTTTCAGTTGAAAAACGGCGCGGCGTTTTCGTGGGGCAGCCGTTATACCGAATTCGATTTCACCGATAAATTTTCAGACGGCCCCGGCACGACTTATCAAGTGCGCCGCGCCGTGTTCGATAAAATCCTGATTGGCGAAGCCGCCAAACAAGGCGTTGAAGTACGTTTCGGGCACGGCGTAACCGCGTTCGACAATAGCGGCGATTTTGCCCGCTTGAACATCGAAACCGACACGGGCGAGAACTATGAACTGACCGCGAAATTCGTCTTGGACGCAAGCGGTTACGGACGCGTGCTGCCGCGCCTGCTGAATTTGGAAACACCCTCGCACCTGCCGCCGCGCCAAGCGCATTTCACGCACATCGACGACAACATTACCCACCCGAAATTCGACCGCAACAAAATCCTGATTACCACCCATCCGCAACACCGCGACGTGTGGATTTGGCTGATTCCCTTCGGCGACAACCGCTGTTCCGTCGGCGTGGTCGGCACGCCCGACAAACTTGCCGGCGAATCGGAAACGGTGTTGAAAAAATTTGTTTACGAATGCCCGATGCTGAACGAAATTTTGGACAAAGCCGTTTGGGAAAACGATTTTCCGTTCCGCTCCATCCAAGGCTATTCCGCCAACGTCAAATCGCTGTACGGCAGGCATTTCGCGCTGTTGGGCAATGCCGCCGAGTTCCTCGATCCCGTGTTCTCGTCGGGCGTAACCATCGCGCTGCACTCCGCCAAACTGGCTGCCGATTTATTGGCGAAGCAGCTTGAAGGCGGCACGGCGGATTGGGATACTGAGTTTGCCGAACCCTTGATGATCGGCGTGGACACATTCCGCACCTATGTGGACGGCTGGTACGATTTCCGCTTCCAAAACGTCGTGTACGCGCCCGACCGCAGCCCGGAAATCAGCCGTATGCTTTCTTCGATTTTGGCAGGCTACGCGTGGGATACCGAAAACCCGTTCGTGGCGAAATCCGAACAACGCCTGACTGCCTTGTCCGAATGGGTCGGTCAGTTGGAAACCGAATAAATCCGTACTACCATACAAAATGCCGTCTGAATCCAATCGGGTTCAGACGGCATTTCTATTTCAACTGTTTTTATGATTACTCGGGACGCATCTGCGGAAACAGAATCACATCGCGGATGGTTTGCGAATCGGTCAGCAGCATCACTAAGCGGTCGATACCGATGCCGCAACCGCCGGTCGGCGGCAAACCGAATTCCATCGCGCGGATGTAGTCGGCATCGTAGTGCATCGCTTCGTCGTCGCCCGCGTCTTTTTGCGCCACTTGCGCTTTGAAGCGTTCGGCCTGGTCTTCGGGGTCGTTCAACTCGGAATAGCCGTTTGCCAGTTCGCGGCCGACAACGAAAAGCTCGAAGCGTTCGGTCAGACCTTGTTTGGTATCGGAAGCGCGCGCCAACGGGGAAACTTCGACCGGGTAATCGACAATAAAGGTCGGGTTCCACAGTTTACCCTCGGCGCAACCTTCAAACAGGGCAAGTTGCAGGCTGCCTATGCCCGGGGACGGCGGCAGGCTTTCGCCGTGTTTGACGATTTCTTTTTTCAGCCATTCCGCATCGTTCAACTGCTCGTCGGTGTAGTGCGGATTGTATTTTTTGATGGCTTCGAGGATGGTCAGACGCTCGAACGGGCTTTCCAAATCGACTTCTTTGCCGTTGTAAGTGATGTTTGCCGTACCGTTTACCGTGCGCGATGCATTGCGGATGATGTCTTCCGCCATCTGCATCATACGTTCGTAGTCGGAGAAGGCTTCGTAGAATTCGATCATGGTGAATTCAGGGTTGTGGCGTACGGACATGCCTTCGTTGCGGAAGCTGCGGTTGATTTCAAACACGCGTTCCAAACCGCCGACGACCAGGCGTTTCAGATACAGCTCAGGGGCGATTCGCAAATAAAGCGGAATATCTAAGGCATTGTGATGGGTAACGAAGGGTTTTGCCGTCGCGCCGCCGGGAATCGGGTGCATCATTGGGGTTTCAACTTCCAAATAATGCTCGTTAACCATGAAATTGCGCACGGATTGGATGATTTGGCTGCGTTTGATGAAGGTATTGCGCGATTCTTCGTTGGCAATCAAATCGACATAGCGTTGGCGGTATTTGGTTTCCTGATCGCTCAAGCCTTTGTGTTTGTCCGGCAGCGGACGCAAGGATTTGGACAACAGGCGGATGTCGGACACGCGCACGGTCAATTCGCCGTGGTTGGTTTTGAACAAAGTACCTTCCGCGCCGACGATATCGCCCAAATCCCAATGGTTGAAATCGTCCAAAACTTCCTGACTCACGCCTTTGTTGTTCAGATAAAGCTGGATTTGACCGGTAACGTCTTGAATGGTGGCGAAGCTGGCTTTGCCCATTTGACGCTTCAGCATCATGCGGCCGGCCACTTTGACGGGAACGGCCTGCGGGTCGAGTTCTTCTTTGCCGATTTCGCCGTATTGGGCGTGCAAATCGGCGGCAAAGCTGTCGCGTTTGAAATCATTAGGGTAGGCGTTGCGCTGTTGGCGGATGTTGTGCAGTTTTTCACGGCGCAGGGCGATGATTTGGTTTTCGTCCAACTGCGGCTCGATTTGCGGATTATTTTGTTCGCTCATGGTATTTTCCGAAAAAATAAATCAGGCGCAGTCTGTTTCAGACGACCTGATTGAATCACAAAATTTGCGCATATTTTACGCGATGTCGGTGTTTTTTTCTAGGAAAGGGCAATGCCGTCTGAAAATATTACAGACGGCATTCAGATTTTGAAACCTATGCCAAAAGTCCGCTAAGGTTCAACAGGAACAAAACGGCAAATCCGGTCAGGTAGAGCAAGCCGACAATGGCAAGAAAATTCATACCGGCGGTAAGCTTGTGCCGTTTGTCTCCTTTGACCAGGCGGTAGTTGAGCCAGGCGAACACGGGGGCGGACACAAAGGCGGCAATCATGGCAAATTTGAGCAGATTCGCCATTACGCCGTCAAACCAGAAAATCACCGCCAAACCGCTGCCTGCAACCCAAATATTCCAGGCAAAGAGCTCGGCGTTGCCGGTTTTCTCACTGCCGCGCAGCAGGCGCACAGGTTCCGCAATGGCGCGTGCATAACCGTCAACAACGGTAATCGTCGTACCGTACATGCAGGCAAAAGCGATAAACGCCACTAGCGGACGCGACCAGTCGCCGATGGTTACCGCATACATATTGATCAGTTGTCCGATATATTTGCCGCCCGCCATCTGCACTTCTTCACCGTTGCCGTATTGCACGTACGCACCCAGGGCAAGGAAGACGACGGCAAGCACGGCACTGGTGATGTAACCGACGTTGAAATCAAAAATCCCGTCATGATAAGAGGAAGGTTGGAGGCGCTGTTTCTCCGTAACCCACAAAGAATTGATGGCGGAAATTTCAATCGGCGCAGGCATCCAGCCCATCAGCGCGATCAGGAAGCCCAAACCGGCCAGCGTCCACGGTGTCGGCTCGATAAAATCGGGTTTCATCTGCATACCGCGCGACATGGCGATACCGGCGGCGGCAACCGTGGCAACCGTCAGGCTGACGATGATGATTTTGGAAACATTGTCCAAAGCCTTGTAGCGTCCGCTCGCCAGGATAATCAGGCAGGAAGCCATAATCAGCGCGGAGATTGCGCCGATACCCAGTGTCAGCGAGGGAATCGCCATTTTAACGATGGCGGCAGTTACAATGGCAACCGCACCCGCGTTAATCGTCGCGGCAGCAATACACAAAATCAAAAAGACCCACAGGTAGATGCGGCTTTTCTCCGCATAACCTTCAATCAGGCTTTTACCCGTATCCAGCGTGTAATGCGCGCTGAAGCGGAAAAACGGGTATTTGAAGAGGTTGGTTAGGACGATAATCAACGCGAGCTGCCAGCCGTAAAGCGCACCTGCCTGTGTGGAGGCAATCAGGTGCGAACCGCCGACTGCCGCCGATGCCATCATAATACCCGGACCCAATGCATTGATTTTACTTTTCCAAGTCGAAATATATTGTTCGGACATGATTTTTCCGTATTGCTGATATAAAAATGCGTATTTTAACGTAATCTAAATACACGCCAAACCGGCTTATTGAAACTTTACACCCTAATATTCCTGATTTTTCCCAATTATTTTCAGAAAAACATGCAATATGGCATTTTATGCCTGAAAGTTTACAACAAATAGCCTTGCATCGCTTTTTATCGTACAAAATATACTTTCAAACCCCTGAACGCGTTTTGCAGTCGGCAAACGATTTGATAAGATGGTTACGTTTCCCCAGCCGGTACGCCGCCATGCCGTCTGAAACCTTACACTTTCTCTGGAGAATCCGTTCATGAATACCGTATCGAATTACCTGTCCGCATTGCGCGAAGCCATGAGGGCGCAAGGCTTGGACGCACTCGTCATCCCTTCCGCCGACCCCCACCTGTCCGAATACCTGCCCGAGCATTGGCAGGCGCGGCGCGAATTGTCGGGCTTTACCGGCTCGGTCGGCACATTTGTCGTTACCGCCGATGAAGCGGGCGTGTGGGTGGACAGCCGCTATTGGGAACAAGCCACCAAACAACTTTCCGGCAGCGGCATTGAGCTGCAAAAAAGCGGTCAAATGCCGCCGTACAACGAACGGCTCGCGGCAAACCTGCCCGAAAACGCCGCCGTCGGCATCCCTTCCGATATGGTGTCACTCACCGGCAAACGCACTTTGGCGCAATCCCTGACCGCCAAAAACATCCGCATCGAACACCCCGACGACCTGCTTGACCAAGTGTGGACAAGCCGTCCCGCCATCCCCGCCGAAACCGTGTTCATCCACGACCCCGCCTACGTCTCCGAGTCCGCCGCCGAAAAACTCGCCCGCGTGCGCGCCGTCATGGCGGAAAAAGGCGCGGATTACCACTTGGTTTCCTCGCTCGACGACATCGCTTGGCTGACCAACCTGCGCGGCAGCGACGTGCCTTTCAATCCCGTTTTCGTGTCCTTCCTGCTGATTGGCAAAGACAACGCCGTCCTGTTTACCGAACAATGCCGTCTGAACGCCGAAGCCGCCGCCGCGCTGCAAACCGCAGGCATCACGGTCGAACCTTACGCCCAAGTTGCCGACAAACTCGCGCAAATCGGCGGCGCACTGCTTATCGAACCGAACAAAACCGCCGTCAGTACGCTCGTGCGCCTGCCCGAAAGCGTGCGCCTTATCGAGGGCATCAACCCGTCCACCTTCTTCAAATCCGTCAAATCAGAAGCCGACATCGCCCGCATCCGCGAAGCGATGGAACACGACGGCGCGGCGTTGTGCGGTTTCTTCGCCGAGTTTGAAGACATCATCGACAACGGCGGCAGCCTGACCGAAATCGACGTAGACACCATGCTCTACCGCCACCGCAGCGCGCGACCGGGCTTCATTTCATTGAGTTTCGACACCATCGCGGGCTTCAACGCCAACGGCGCCCTGCCGCATTACAGCGCGACACCCGAAAGCCACAGCACCATCAGCGGCAATGGGCTTTTGCTCATCGACTCCGGCGCGCAATACAAAGGCGGCACAACCGACATCACCCGCGTCGTCCCCGTCGGCACGCCCACAGCAGAACAAAAACGCGACAACACGCTCGTCCTCAAAGCCCATATCGCGCTTGCCGAAGCCGTGTTCCCCGAAAACATCCCCTCACCGCTGATAGACGCGATTTGCCGCAAACCCCTGTGGCAGGTGCAATGCGACTACGGACACGGCACCGGCCACGGCGTGGGCTATTTCCTCAACGTCCACGAAGGCCCGCAACGCATCGCCTTCGCCGCCCCCGCCACGCCCGAAACCGCCATGAAAAAAGGCATGGTTACCTCCATCGAACCCGGTCTCTACCGTCCGGGAAAATGGGGCATCCGCATTGAAAACCTCGCCGCCAACCAAGCCGTCGCCGACCCGCAGGAAACCGAGTTCGGCAGCTTCTTGTACTTCGAAACCCTGACCCTCTGCCCCATCGATACTCGCCTGATGGACACCGCCCTCATGACCGACGGCGAAATCGACTGGGTCAACCGCTACCACGCCGAAGTCCGCCGCCGCCTCGAGCCACTGACCGAAGGCGCGGCAAAAGCATGGCTGATCAAACGCACCGAACCGCTGGCGCGTTAAACGGCACGGCGCAACAAAATGCCGTCTGAATCGGACTGACCTAAAAACTTTGAGCAGTTCGATCAAACGGCTTTCAAGGGCTGTTTCCTGTCCGGGACAGAATCAGCCCTTCCAATTTCAAGCTGTTCCTCTTATGGTTGTCATAGCGGATATATTCGTACAATGCCGCCCATCCGGCAAAAGTACTGCTTCCTCTACACCCAACCTTGTTGAAAAAGTGTAGGCGAATGTCAAAAAGCATCGGCGGATTTGGATTTGTTTGAATGCTTGCCGTAAAAAACTGCACCCTGCAAGTCGGAAATAGTGTCCGACTTGCAGGGTGCAGTTCAAACATCGGGTTTCAGACGGCATTGCGCCATGCGGATTATTTTTTCAGTTCGGACAGAATGTCATCCACGGTTTTCTTCGCGTCGCCGAAACACATCACGCTGTTTTCGTTGAAGAACAGCGGGTTTTGTACGCCTGCGTAGCCGGTGTTCATCGAGCGTTTGAAGACGACGACTTCTTTTGCCTTCCATACTTCCAAAACCGGCATACCCGCAATCGGGCTGTTCGGGTCGGTTTGGGCGGCAGGGTTGACGGTGTCGTTCGCACCAATCACCAAAACCACATCGGTTTCGGGGAAGTCGTCGTTGATTTCGTCCATTTCCAATACAATGTCGTAAGGCACTTTGGCTTCGGCAAGCAGCACGTTCATATGACCGGGCAGGCGGCCGGCGACGGGGTGGATGCCGAAGCGTACTTCTGTGCCGTTTTTACGCAAAAGCTCGGTGATTTCGGCAACGGGGTATTGCGCCTGTGCGACTGCCATACCGTAGCCCGGGGTGATAATGACGCTGTTTGCGCCTTTCAGCATTTCGGCAACATCGGCGGCTTTGACTTCTCGGTATTCCCCTATCTCTTGGCTGCCGGAAGATGATGTGCCACTGTCGCTGCCGAAACCGCCGGCGATTACCGAGACAAACGACCGGTTCATGGCTTTGCACATAATGTAGGACAGAATTGCGCCGCTTGAGCCGACCAGCGCGCCGGTAACGATGAGCAGGTCGTTGGAGAGCATAAAGCCTGCCGCTGCGGCCGCCCAGCCGGAGTAGGAGTTGAGCATAGATACGACCACGGGCATATCCGCGCCGCCGATGGAGGCAACCAAGTGCCAGCCGAATGCGAGGGCAATCAGGGTCATAATCAGCAGGATGAAGCCGCTGCCGTCAATGCCGACAAATACGAGCAGCAACACAAACGATACGGCAAGTGCCAGTGCGTTGAGCTTGTGTTTGGCGGGCAGTTGCAGCGGGCTGCTGCTGATTTTGCCGTTGAGTTTGCCGAATGCGACCAGTGAGCCGGTAAAGGTTACCGCGCCGATGAAAATGCCCAAATAGACTTCGACCAGATGGATGGTGTGCATATCGTGCGAAACGTTGCCCGGCTCGATATAGCTGTTGAAGCCGACCAAAACGGCTGCCAAGCCGACGAAGCTGTGCAAGAGCGCAATCAGTTCGGGCATTTCGGTCATTTCTACTTTTTTGGCTTTGTAGATGCCGATTGCCGCTCCGATGAGCATGGCGATGATGATCCAGCCCAGTCCATGGGTATTGTCGGAAAAGACCGTTACGAAGAGGGCGACCGCCATACCGGCGATACCGGAAGAACAGCCCTGTTTGGCGGTTTCCTGCTTGGACAGCCCCGCCAGTGAGAAGATGAATAAAATTGCGGCAACGATATACGCCGCTGTTACGAGTCCTGAAGACATAGAAATTCTCCGATTTTCGATGATTTGTTTTCAATGCCGTCTGAAAAATTGACGTTCGTGTTTTCAGACGGCATCTGTTTCAAGCAGCCACGACAAACAGCCCGACGGTGCAGACAAATCCGCCCGCCCACATCAGCGAGCGCAATGCGGCTTTGTCGGCGATATAGCACCAGATAAAGACGAGGCGGAACAGGATGAACAGGCCGGCAAGCGTGTTGACGGCCGATTGCGCCGCATTGCCGGTTGCGTGTGCCGTCAAAACGGCGGCGGCAAACGGTGCAAAGACTTCAAAACCGTTTTGCTGCGCGGCGTGGGCACGGGCGGCTGCGCCTTGCGTATGCGCCAGAAAATCGCGCGGATTGTGGTTGTCTTTAAACTGGAATCCGCCCGCTTTTTTGGCATACGCCGCACAAAAAAGCGGCAATAGGTAGGCAATCAGAATACACCAATAGGCGAAAGTCATGGCTTACCCTTTCTTAAACATATTCAGCATACGCCGTGTTACCGCAAAGCCGCCGAAGATGTTGATGCTGGCAATCAGGATGGCGATGAAGGCAAGCAGCGAAACAAAGCCGTTGCCCTGACCGATTTGCAGCAGCGCGCCGACGACGATGATGCCGGAGATGGCGTTGGTTACCGACATCAGCGGTGTGTGCAGCGAGTGGCTGACGTTCCAAACGACATAGTAGCCGATGACGCAGGCGAGGACGAAGACGATAAAGTGGTTCAGGAATGCTGCGGGTGCGACCGCGCCGACCCACAGCACCAATACGGCGGCGATGACGGCGGGCGCGAATTTCTTCCACAGGGGAACAGGTTTCGGCTCGGGCTTGGCGGCAGGCGCGGCTTTTTCAGACGGCGTTTGCTGCGGCTGGGCGGAAACTTGAATCGGCGGAGGCGGGAAGGTGATTTCGCCGTCGCGGGTAACGGTCATGTTGCGGATGATCACGTCTTCGAAGTCCAGCGTGATTTCGCCGTCTTTGTTCGGGCTTAACAGCTTGGTCAGGTTGACCAAGTTGGTGGCGTAAAGCTGAGAAGACTGTCCGGCAAGGCGGTTTGCCATGTCGGTGTAGCCGATGATTTTCACGCCGTTGTCGGTTACGAACAATTCGCCCGGGCGGGTGAGTTCGCAGTTGCCGCCCGTCGCCGCCGCCAAATCGACGATGACGGAGCCGGATTTCATGCTTTCCACCATTTCTTTGGTAATCAGCTTGGGCGCGGGTTTGCCCGGAATGGCGGCGGTGGTGATGATGATGTCCACTTCTTTCGCCTGTTCGGCAAATAGCTTCATCTCGGCGGCGATAAATTCGTCGCTCATCACTTTGGCGTAGCCGTCGCCGCTGCCGCCCGATTCTTGCGGGAAGTCGAGTTTCAGGAACTTACCGCCCATCGATTCGATTTGTTCTGCCACTTCCAAGCGTGTATCGAATGCGCGCACCACTGCGCCGAGCGAATTTGCCGTACCAATCGCCGCCAAACCCGCCACACCTGCACCAATCACCAAAACCTGCGCGGGCGGCACTTTGCCGGCGGCAGTAATTTGACCGGTGAAGAAACGGCCGAAGGCGTTGGCGGCTTCAATCACGGCGCGGTAGCCGCTGATGTTTGCCATCGAAGACAAAGCGTCCAAAGCCTGCGCGCGGGAAATGCGGGGCACCATATCCATCGCCAGCGCGTTGACTTTCTTGGCGCGCAAGGCTTCGACCAAGGCTTCGTTTTGGCGCGGCCACAGGAAGCTGACGATGGTCTGACCTTCGTTCAAAAGCGGCAGTTCCTGTTCGGACGGCGCGTTGACCTTATAAATTAAAGGGCATGCCCAAACCGTTGCTTTGTCGGCAACGGTTGCGCCTGCTGCTTGGTAAGCGGCATCGTCCAAACTTGCCGCCAAACCTGCACCGCTTTCGACAACGGTTTCAAAGCCCAGTTTGCCCAGCAGGGCGACGGTTGCGGGCGTGCAGGCGACGCGGGTTTCGCCGGATAATGACTCGCGTGGGATACCGATTTTCATCTCTGAATCCTTTTTCGGGTTGTTTATATGTATCGTGGGTTAAATTTAAATCGGGGCAGGGCGGAGCAACGCCGTACCGGTTTAAAACCGATTCACTTCAAATGTTAATATATTTTAGATAATCCCCTTATAACGAATTTTCATCAGGCTGGCAATAGTTGCGGCATTTTCCCGTGTTGTCCGACATATACTGCCGTTTGCGTTTGAACTCATTTTCCGATTGCAGTCCCGCCCACCGTAACATTCTTTGCCGTTTCACTATATAATCCGCATTTTTTGAGCCGCCTTTATGCCGCACGCCCTCGTCCTCCAATTTCTCTCCGCCGAAGCCCTGCCTTCCGACTTCCCCTCACGCCTGCCCGAACCTGATTACGCCGATGAAAAGCGTATGCGTTTTATCGTTGAAGAAGGGTTTTCTTTAAGCGAGGCGGACGCGGCGTTGCTTGGCAGCCGTCAAATCGACCACGCCGTTTTGCCGGATATGGATTTTGACGAACTCGGTTTAATTGTCAGCGATATGGATTCGACGCTGATAACCATCGAATGCGTCGATGAAATTGCGGCAGGCGTGGGTTTAAAAGACAAAGTAGCGGAAATTACCGAGCGTTCGATGCGCGGCGAACTCGATTTCGAACAGTCTTTACGCAGCCGCGTTGCGCTGTTGGCGGGATTGGACGAACAGATTTTGGCGGATGTTTATGAAAACGTTTTGAAGCTCTCGCCTGGTGCGGAATTTTTGTTGGACGAATGCAAAAGGCACGATGTGAAATTCCTGCTGGTGTCCGGCGGGTTCACATTTTTTACCGAAAGGCTGCAACAACGACTCGGCTTCGAATACCAACACGCCAATGTTTTGGAAATTGAAAACGGCAGGTTGACCGGCCGTCTGAAAGGCAGAATCATCGACGCGCAGGCAAAGGCGGATTTATTGCGCGAATACCGCAGCCTCCTCGGATTGCAGCCGCATCAGGTGTTGGCGATGGGCGACGGTGCGAACGATATTCTGATGCTCAAAGAAGCCGGCGTAGGCGTGGCTTACCGCGCCAAACCGAAAGCGCAAGCAGCCGCCGATGCCTGTATCAACTTCGGCGGTTTGGAGCGTGTACGCGGCCTGTTCGGATAGGCGGATAGGAAACGGATGCCGTCTGAAAAACGTGTTCAGACGGCATTTGAACGGCAGGAACGACAGTGGGACGCAAGAAACTTTGGTTTGCTCTGGCAGCAGCGGGCGTTATCGGCGGTTTGGTCGGCATTGTGCTGACGGAACTGATGCACTTCATACAACATACAGCATACGGTTATAGCGCGGACGGCGTGTACACTTCGTTCCGCGAAGGCGTGGCACAGGCTTCCGGTATGCGGCGCGTTGCCGTGCTGACGCTGTGCGGCGCGGTCGCAGGAGTCGGCTGGTGGCTGCTCAAACGTTTCGGCAAACCGCTCATCGGAATCAAGACGGCATTGAAGCAGCCTTTGCAGGGGCTACCGTTTCTGACGACGGTTTTTCATGTTCTGCTGCAAATCATAACGGTCGGACTTGGTTCGCCGCTCGGACGGGAAGTCGCGCCACGCGAAATGACTGCCGCGTTTGCTTCCGCAGGCGGCAAACGCTTGGGTTTGGATGAAGGCGAAATGCGCCTCTTGATTGCGTGCGCCTCGGGCGCGGGCTTGGCGGCGGTGTATAACGTGCCGCTCGCCTCCACGCTGTTTATCCTCGAAGCCATGCTGGGCGTGTGGACGCAGCAGGCCGTCGCCGCCGCATTGCTGACTTCCGTCATCGCCACCGCCGTCGCGCGCATCGGCTTAGGCGACGTGCAGCAATATCATCCCGCCAACCTTACCGTCAGCACCTCATTACTTTGGTTTTCCGCCGTCATCGGCCCGATACTGGGCGCAACCGCCGTCTTTTTCCAGCGCACAGCCCAAAAGTTTCCCTTTATCAAGCGCGACAATATTAGAATCATTCTCTTGGCAGTCTGCATGTTTGCGCTCATCGGCGTGATTTCTGTTTGGTTTCCCGAAATTTTGGGCAACGGCAAAGCAGGCAACCAACTGACTTTTGGCGGTTTGACCGACTGGCAATACAGCCTTGAGCTGACCGCCGTCAAATGGCTGGTCGTCTTGATGGCGCTGGCGGCAGGCGCATACGGCGGCCTGATTACGCCGTCCATGATGCTCGGCAGCACCATTTCTTTTGCAGCCGCCGCCGCGTGGAACAGCGTTTTCCCCGAAATGCCGTCTGAAAGCGCGGCAGTCGTCGGAGCCGCCGTTTTCCTCGGCGTTTCCCTCAATATGCCTCTGACCGCCGCCGTCTTTGTTTTGGAACTCACCTACGCCCCCGCCGCTTTGTTGATGCCTTTATGTACGGGTATGGCGGGCGCGGTATGGACGGCAAGGAAAATGGGATGTAAATAACCGAAGGCAAAATGCCGTCTGAAACCGGTTTTCAGACGGCATTTCTTTGTAAATTGTCAACAATATCTGCAAAAACCTACTGCCGGAAAGTGGAAAATAGCGGATAATACCGCCCCGACAACATTACCGTTTCTCATCCCAACGTCAGAAAAAGGAAATCCCTATGCCTTCCATCAAACGCGCCCTGATCAGCCTGTCCGACAAGGCAGGCGCGGTCGAATTTGCCCAAACCCTGCACAAGCTCGGTGTCGAAATCCTCTCCACCGGCGGCACGGCGAAACTGCTTGCCGATGCGGGCGTTCCCGTGATTGAAGTTGCCGACTATACCGGTTTTCCCGAAATGCTCGACGGCCGCGTGAAAACCCTGCATCCGAAAATCCACGGCGGCATCCTTGGCCGTCGCGATTTAGACGAGCACGTCGCCAAGATGGAAGAACACGGCATCGGCAATATTGATTTAGTGTGCGTCAATCTTTACCCCTTCGCCGCCACCATCGCCAAACCAAACTGCACGCTGGAAGACGCGATTGAAAACATCGACATCGGCGGCCCGACCATGGTGCGCTCCGCCGCGAAAAACTGGAAACACGTCGCCATCGTTACCGATACTGCCGACTTCCCCGCCATCGCCGCCGAGCTCGAAGCCAACAACGGCGCGTTGAGCGACAAAACCCGTTTCAACCTCTCACGCAAGGCGTTCAGCCATACCGCCCAATACGACGGCATGATTTCCAACTACCTGACCTCACTTTCAGACGACGTTTTGAGCGGAGAGCCTGAAATCGGCGAATTTCCAAGCCAGTTCAACCAAAGCTGGATTAAAGTGCAAGACATGCGCTACGGCGAAAACCCGCATCAGCGCGCCGCGTTCTACCGCGATATTGACCCCGCCGCAGGCAGCCTCGCCGCCTACAAACAGCTGCAAGGCAAAGAATTGTCGTACAACAACATCGCCGATGCCGATGCCGCATGGGAAGCCGTCAAATCCTTTGACGCACCAGCCTGCGTGATTGTGAAGCACGCCAATCCTTGCGGCGTAGCCGTTGCAGCCGATACCTTGACCGCCTACAAACTCGCCTACGCCACCGACACCACCAGCGCGTTCGGCGGCATCATCGCCTTCAACCGCGAAGTGGACGGCGCAACCGTGCAACAGATTACCGACAATCAGTTTATGGAAGTCTTGATGGCACCGAAGTTCACCGCCGAAGCCCTCGAAATCGCCGCTGCCAAGAAAAACGTGCGCGTATTGCAAATTTCTCTAACAACCCCGCTCGAAGCAGGTGCGAACCGCTTTGAACTCAAACGCGTCGGCGGCGGATTGTTGGTACAAACGCCCGACATTCACCGCCCCAACCGCGCCGATTTGAAAGTCGTTTCCAAACGCCAACCGACCGAGCAAGAATGGAACGACCTGATGTTTGTCTGGAACGTCGCAAAATACGTCAAATCTAACGCCATCGTGTTCGGCAAAGGCGGTCAAACCTACGGCATCGGCGCAGGCCAAATGAGCCGCGTGGACAGCACCCGCATCGCCGCCCGCAAAGCGCAAGATGCCAATCTCGACCTCAACGGCGCATGTGCCGCTTCCGATGCCTTCTTCCCATTCCGCGACGGCGTGGACGTGATTGCCGAACAAGGCATCAAAGCCATCATCCACCCCGCAGGTTCGATGCGCGATCAGGAAGTCTTTGACGCGGCAGACGAACACGGCATTGCGATGGTCGTAACCGGCGTGCGCCACTTCCGCCATTAATGCAGATAAACAAGGCAATGCCGTCTGAAATCCGAAAACACGGGTTTCAGACGGCATTTTGTTTGATGTTCCGAACAGACAATCCGCCTGAAACAAAATGTGCGGCAGCATTTCGAACTTCCGTAAACGGCAAAACACCCGATACGTTCTGACGGTTTATGTTTCAGACGGCATCGGTTTCCCTACAAACCGAACACCGCCGTATCGCCGCAACCTTGGCGCACCAGTTCCGTGCCGTCGGTCATATCGACGACGGTGGTCGGCTCGGTTCCGCACCAGCCGCCGTCAATCACCAAATCGACGGCGTGTTCCAAACGGTCGCGGATTTCATAAGGGTCGGTCAGCGGTTCACCGTCTTCGGGCAACATCAGGGTACAGCTTAAAAGCGGCTCGCCCAACTCCTCCAGCAGGGCTTGTGCAATGGCATTATCGGGAATACGCAGCCCGATGGTTTTGCGTTTCGGGTGCAGGGTGCGCGCCGGCACATCCTTCGTCGCCTGCAAGATAAAGGTATAAGGTCCGGGTGTGGCGGCTTTAAGCTGACGAAACTGTACGTTGTCGATTTTGGCATATGTACCCAACTCGCTCAAATCGGCACAGACCAGTGTCAGATGGTGTTTCTGATCGATTTTGCGGATGGAGAGTATGCGTTCCATCGCCGCCTTATCGCCGAGTTTGCAGCCCAAGGCGTAACACGAATCAGTCGGATAAACCACCACGCCGCCTTGATTGACGATTTCGACCGCCTGCTTGATAAGGCGTTCTTGGGGGTTGTCGGGATGAACGGCGAAAAATTGTGCCATAGTTTGTATCCTTATCGTCATGTTTTCCGTATTGTACGCCCAAACAAAATGCCGTCTGAACAGTTCAGACAGCATTTTTAATATCGAATCAATCAGCCCAAATACCAGAATTTCAGTGCCCACAATACAGCAACAACCCATACCATAGGCGGCACGTCCCCAGTCCGGCGACACAAAAATTTGACCACGGCATAGCTGATGAAGCCGAAGGCGATGCCGTCTGCAATCGAATAGGTAAACGGCATGAAGACGATAGTCAGGAACGCGGGCGCGGCTTCAGTCATATCGTCCCAATCAATGTCCCTCGCACTGCGGAGCATTTGCGTACCAACATAAAGCAGGGCGGGTGCAGTAGCAAAAGCGGGAACACTTTTCGCCAACGGAGAAAACATCAGGCAGGCGAGCATCAATACGCCGACGGTAACCGCCGTCAGGCCTGTCCGGCCTCCTGCCGATACGCCCGCCGCACTTTCCACATAGGGCGTCGTCGAAGAAGTACCCAAAGCCGCACCCGCCACAATAGCGGTTGAATCGGCCAACAGTGCGCGCTTCAGACGCGGCAGCTTACCGTCCACCAGAAGTCCGGCACGATGCGATACACCGACCAGTGTTCCGGTACTGTCAAACAGATCGACCAGGAAAAAGACGAAAATCACGCTGACCATGCTGACGGTAAACAACCCTTTAAAATCCATCTGCATAAAAGTCGGCGCAATACTCGGCATTTCACCTATTACCCCGTGGAATTCATTCAAACCCATCAGGCTGGCGATAACGGTAATGGTCAAGATGGTAATGATAATTGCACCTTGAATGCGGAAGTATCCCAAAACAACCACCATAGCAAAACCGAACAGTGCCAACAACGCAGACGGTTGATGAATATCGCCCAAACCGACCAAGGTTGCCGGATTGGCAACGATAATGCCTGCGCCTTTCAGGGAAATCAGTGCCAAAAACAAACCAATACCGGCGGCAATCGACATTTTCAAACCCATAGGCAGTGCGTTGACCAGCATTTCCCTGACTTTAAAAAAGCTGAACAGGATGAAAATCAGACCGGAGATGAACACCGCACCCAACGCAACCTGCCAAGGCACGCCCATACCCTTAACGACAGCAAAGGTGAAATAGGCATTCAGCCCCATCCCCGGTGCGAGTGCAATCGGATAGTTGCCGACAAAACCCATAACAAAACAGCCGATGGCAGACGCGATACAGGTGGCGACGAATACCGCCCCCATATCCATGCCGGTTTCACCCAAAATCAACGGGTTGACGATAACGATGTAGCACATCGTCAAAAATGTCGTCAAACCCGCCATCAATTCGGTGCGAACCGTTGTACCGTTTGCCCGAAGATTGAAAATCCTGTCCAACAGTGTTTGTTTTGAAGTGTCCATATCTGAAAGTCTGTATCAAGTGGAAAAATCTAAATCCGCCGACCGCAAACCGTACGGAATTGCAACATCTTGAAAAACATACCTCCCAAACCGGACAAACCGGTTCGGGAGGCAATGGGTTTACGGCACACGGAGCATCATTTGTCTGAATTGTACTGACGGCGCAAAATCGCAGGGATTTCAAAGTCGTCAAGTACGGACTGATTGTCGAAATCCGCTGCTGTCAGATTCATGGTGCGGATACCGCGATTGGTGCGGATCATACCTTCGACATTGTGGCTTTGCTCCTGCTTGGACGGGGCAACTGGTTCTACCTCCCTTGCCGGAGCAGGATCGACCGCGCCTTTTTCTTTCAGACCGGTAGCGATAATGGTAATCCGGATGGCATCTTCGCTCATGGTCTCGTCTTCAGCAGCACCGAATTTGCATTCCAAATCGGGATGCGCGCTTTGGTTGACGATTTTCATGACTTCAGACAACTCGGACATTTTCAGGCAACCCGGAGCAGTCGTAATATTGACCAGCACACCGCGCGCACCATCCAAAGTTACATCGTCCAGCAGCGGACTGGAAATGGCCTGGTCGGTCGCCATACGCGCACGGTCGATACCTTGGGCATAACCCGAACCCATCATAGCGATACCGCGATTGCTCATCACGGTTTTCACGTCGGCAAAGTCGAGGTTGATGATTTCGCTCGGACAGGTAACGACTTCGGAAATGCCGGCAACCGCATCGCGCAATACATTGTCGGCGGCGCGGAAGGCTTCACGCATGGTTACGTCTTCACCCAATGCAGTCATCAGTTTGTCGTTCGGGATGATGATCAGCGAATCGACGTGTTCTTTCAACTGTTCCAACCCTGCTTGTGCCACATGGACGCGTTTGCCTTCATAAGAAAACGGACGGGTAACTACGGCAACGGTCAGAATGCCCAAAGACTTGGCAATCTCAGCAACAACCGGCGCGGAACCAGTGCCGGTACCGCCGCCCATGCCGGTCGTAATAAAGAGCATGTTTGCACCGCGAATGGCTTCTTCAATGGCTTCCCTATCCTCTTGGGCGGCCGCGCGGCCGATATCGGGATTGGCACCCGCACCCAAACCGCGTGTCAGATTCGTACCCAATTGGATTCTCTTCGCCGCATGGTTTTTTGCCAAAGACTGTGCATCCGTATTGGCACTGATAAACTCCACACCGCGCACATTGTTGGCAACCATGTTGTTGATTGCATTGCAACCGCCGCCACCCAAGCCGATTACTTTAATTACCGCAGGGCTGACTGCCGATTCTGCCACGTCGTAAACAAATTCCATTCAAAAACTCCTGCTCGCCCCGTTCAGAGGACGGTTTAAATAAATCATTATTTATTATATAAGAAGTATCTTGCTGCTGGCAAAATACTTCTCACCTGTCAAACAGCAATCCACCTGTTCAGAGGTTGTTTTCAATCCACCGCTTCAATCTTGCCAACAAACCGCCGCCCTCTTCCCTCTCTTGCACTGCACCGTTTTCCGGCTGCGGCAAGTTTCCTTCCAGCTTGCGTGCTGCATGAAGCAGCCCGATAGCGGTAGAAAAGCGCGGTGTGCGGACACGGTCGGATAAACCGCCCATTTCTTGGGGCGCACCGGTGCGTACAGGCAGATCGAAGATTTTTTCGGCAAATTCCACAATCCCGGTCATCATGGACACACCGCCGGTCAGAACGATACCCGCATTCAGCACTTCTTTGGGGAAACCCGATTTTTGCAGCTCGCCCAGCACTACGCCAAAAATCTCCTGAATGCGTGCGCTGATGATTGCTGCCAAAACCTTACTGGAAACCTGACGCGATGTCCGGTCACCCACGCCCGGAACTTCAATCATCTCACCCAAGCCTTCCGTATCGCATGATGCCACGCCATAATGGATTTTAATGTACTCGGCGGCATCGAGAGGTGTTCTCAACGATTTGGACAAATCTTTGGTAATCAGATTACCACCGGCCGGGATGACGGACGTATGGCGGATGGCGCCGTTCATATAAACGGCAATATCGGTCGTTCCGCCACCAATGTCGATGACGCATACGCCGAGGTCTTTTTCATCTTCAGTCAGCACCGCCTGCCCGCTTGCCAACGGCTGAAGCATGATTTGATCGCTTTTCAAGCCGCACCGCTCGATACATTTTTGGACATTCTGCACTGCCGTACTTGCACCGGTAATGATGTGCACCCGCGTATCCAGACGCACTCCGCTCATACCGATGGGCTCCCTCACGCCAAGTTGGGTGTCGATAATGTAGTCTTGAACCACGGCATCGAGAATTTTTTGATCGGGCGGGATATTGATTGCCTTTGCCGTTTCAATGGCGCGGTCGATGTCTGCCTGCGTTACTTCCCCGTCTTTGATTTTAACCACACCTTGCGAATTGAGGCTGCGGATGTGGTTGCCTGCGATACCTGTGGTAACGCGGGTAATTTTGGTATCCGCCATCAGCTCGGCATCATTGACCGCCTGCCTGATGGCTTGGACGGTGGCATCGATATTGGTTACCATGCCCGCGCGCAAGCCCCGTGAAGGAGCCTGCCCCAAACCGACGATGTTGATTTTGTCGTCATCTTGAACTTCCCCGATCAGTGCGAGGACTTTAGACGTACCGATATCCAGTACGCTGATATATCTTTTCTGCTGTTCCATTGTTCGTCTGCTCTTAAAACTGATTGAAATTTGCGCCGCACCGTTTCAGACGGCACGGCCGTAATCTGTCCGATACCTGTTCCCACTATTCTTCGGATTCTTTTTCGGGTAAACCGTCGGGAGCATAGCGGACTGAAAATCCGTCCTTATACCTCATATCCACATAGGATAACCGATTTTTATTTTTACGCAACAGATGCTGCCACGCTTCGGTAAAAAGCCGGAGGCGTTTCATCTCGTTTTCCCGTCCAAGCCTGACAGTAATGCCGTTGTCCAAAACGACATTCCACGCCGAACGCGCCGTATAGGTCATCTCTTTGATACCCAAACCCTGTTTTGCCAAAACAGTCGAAAATTCGTCATAACGGCGGAGCATTTCGGCAGACGTTCCCTCACCGCCTCTGAATACCGGCATTCCGGGTCTGTCCAAACGGGCTTCAAAAACATTGCCTTCGCCGTCCACCAAGGCACGGTCGCCCCAACGTGCAACCGGCTTGCGCTCGGTCAGGACGACCTCAACCGTATCGGGAAAACGGCGGCGCACCATGGCAGAAGCAATCCACGGATATCGGCGGTAGGCCTCCTGTACTCCATTGATATCCGCCCTCAATATATTTCCATGAATATATTTTTTTGCCAAAACGCCCAGTTCTTTTTGATTGGAATAAACCAAATCACCCTTTAATGATACCTGCTTAACAGGAAGATAATTTGAATTATAAAACCAAACGAATCCCGACAAAGCCAGCAACACCGCCACAATAACAAGCAGCCAGCGCGTCAGCCGTCCCATTGCTTCAGCATTATCCCACATGTGCGGTCTTCAGAATTTCAATGCATAAATCGGCAAAATCCACGCCTGTCCGGGCGGCGGATTTCGGTACTAAACTGTGGCTCGTCATGCCGGGCAACGTATTGATTTCCAATAAGTACAGCTTACCGTCGGTATCTCTGAGGAAATCGACACGCACGCAGCCTTCTGCCCCGATTGCCTGCGCCCCGCGAACTGCCAACGCGCGCATCAGGTTTTCTTCAGCCTCGCTCAAGTCTTCGGACGGACATTGATAAACAGTGTCGTCGCGGTTGTATTTGGCTTCGTAGTCATAAAACTCGGTCGCGGGGATGATGTGTATGCTGGGCAGGCCTTTGCCGTTCAACACAGGGCAGGAATATTCGCCGCCGCCGATAAACCGTTCGGCAATGATTTCGCCTTGAAGGTGCTTCAATTCTTCGTACACGCTTTTCAGACGGCCTTTTTCTTTCACTTTCACCACGCCGACGCTACTGCCTTCGGCTGCCGGTTTAACGAACATGGGCAAACCGAGCTGCTGCTCGACAGCATCGAAGTCAGAGTCTTCATGTAAAACGGCGAACTCAGGAACAGGCAACCCCAAGGCTTGCCAAATCAGCTTGCAACGGTATTTGTCCATACCGATGGCGGAAGCGGCAACACCGCTGCCGGTATAAGGAATGCCCAACAATTCCAACGCACCCTGAACGGCACCGTCTTCGCCGTAGGTACCGTGGAGGATATTGAAAGCAGTTTGGAAACCTTGGTCTTTCAATTCCGCCAAGGGCGTTTCTTTAGGGTCGAAGGCGTGTGCGTCTATGCCTTTGCTTTTTAAGGCATTCAAAATGGCGGCACCGCTATCCAGCGAAATTTCGCGTTCGCTGGAAAAGCCGCCCATCAATACGGCTACTTTGCCAAAATTCTGCATTGTTTTTGTTCTTTCTTGATTACTTCATTTTTTGATACAGGTCGTCTGAAAACGAATCGGGTTTTCAGACGACCTTAATCTTGCTTGCCCACCCGATGGAACATCGCTTCATCGGGCGGCTATCGCGGCATCACGATAAAATTTCCGCCTCAGGCTTTTTTCGACAACTCCAGCATCGCGGCAGGAACACGGTTGATGCTGCCTGCACCCATATTCAACACGATGTCGCCGTCCTGTAAAACGTTCAACAGCATTTCAGGCAAGTCGGCGACGTTTTCGCAGTAAATCGGCTCGAGTTTGCCCAATACGCGGATGGCGCGGGCAAGGGCGCGGGAGTCGGCGGCAGCAATAGGCTCTTCACCGGCGGCATAAACTTCAGTCAACACCAACGCGTCAACGGTATTGAGAACTTTGGTGAAGTCTTCGAACAAATCACGCGTGCGGGTATAGCGGTGCGGCTGGAAGGCGAGTACCAAACGTTTTTCCGGATACGCGCCGCGTGCGGCGGCGAGAGTTGCCGCCATTTCAACAGGATGGTGTCCGTAATCGTCCACCAAGAGCGCGGTCCCGCCGTTTGGCAACTTGATGTCGCCGTATTTTTGGAAGCGGCGGCCGACACCCTCAAAGTCAAGCAGCCCTTTTTGGATCGCTTCGACGGATGCGCCGACTTCAAGTGCCACGCCGATGGCTGCCAATGCGTTCAGCACGTTGTGTCTGCCGGGCATATTCAAAACAACTTCAAACGGCTCCTGCTCATGTCCTTTCATTTGGACATGGACGGTAAACTTCATTTGCGCGCCGACGTTTTCGATGTCGGTGGCGTAGATGTCGGCGGTATCGTCCAAACCGTAAGTAGCATAAGGTTTGCTCACTTTGGGCAAAATCGCGCGGACGTGCTCGCTGTCGATACACAAAAAGGCTTTGCCGTAGAAGGGCATCCGGTGGATAAAGTCGATAAACGCCTGATGCAGTTTTTCAACGCTGTGCCCGTAGGTATCCATATGGTCTTCATCGATATTGGTCACGACGGACATAATCGGGGTCAAATGTAGGAAGGACGCATCGGACTCGTCGGCTTCGGCGACGATGTATTCGCCTTTGCCCAAGCGGGCGTTGGTACCTGCGGCATTGAGTTTGCCGCCGATAACAAAAGTGGGGTCTAGACCTGCCGCGCCGAGGATAGAGGCGGTCAGGCTGGTGGTCGTGGTTTTGCCGTGCGTACCGGCAATGGCGATGCCGTCGCGGAAGCGCATCAGTTCCGCCAGCATCAGGGCGCGGGGAATGACGGGGATTTGCTGCTCCAGCGCAGCGACAACTTCGGGATTTTCTTTTTTGACGGCGGTAGAGGTAACGACAACATCCGCACCGTTAACGTGTTCTGCGGTATGGCCGGGATAAACTTGAATGCCCAGGCTGCTCAAATGCTCGGTAGCGGCATTTCGCACCTGATCCGAACCGGAAACTTTAAAGCCCAAATTGTGTAAGACTTCGGCGATACCGCTCATGCCGACGCCGCCGATACCGACAAAATGGATGTTGGTAACTCGATTTTTCATCATAATGTTGCGTTCCGGTGGATTTCGATGCGTAAAGGCGTTATTTTAAAGGGCTATCCGCTTCTACGCCATAGTTTTCTTATAAATTACAGATGTTTCAGCATACAGGATTTCATATCGATGGCAATATAGTTAAAAATAAGGCTGCACTCGGCGGCAAACCCTGCTTTCCTACCCATTTTCAAACTCGATTTCACATACCGAAACACCCGAAAAAAACAAAATATAAGGCCGTCTGAAACCGGTTTCGTGGTTTTCAGACGGCATCTGTTTCGTTTATCGCATCATGTCATCATGCCGTACACTCGATAGCGGCTTCCGCCACGTCGTCCGCACTGTGCGGCAGCGCCAACGTACGGGCGTTTTCTGCCCATTTAAGGCATTTCTCGCGGTTTAAGCCGCCGAGAATCTCAGCGAGTTTTTCCGCTGTCAACTGACTTTGCGGCAACAGCAATCCCGCCTCCGCCTGCACCATAAAACGTGCGTTGGCGGTTTGATGGTCATCAACGGCGTGAGGATACGGCACTAACAACGCACCCAACCCTGCCGCAGTCAACTCGGCAATCGTCAGCGCGCCGGCACGGCAAATCACCAAATCGGCATCGCGGTAGGCGGACACCATGTCGGTAATAAATTCCACGCATTCCGCTTGCACGCCCAGCACGTCGTAATCCGCCTGCAAGCTGCCCAGCTTACCCCGGCCTGACTGGTGATACATCTGCGGACGCGCATTGTCGGGCAGCAAAGCCAATGCCTGCGGTACGGTTTTGTTCAAAACGTCTGCACCCAAACTGCCGCCGACCACCAAAATTTTCAGACGGCCTTCACGCCCTTGGAAGCGTTCGGCAGGCACGGGCAGTTTGGCAATATCGGCGCGGACGGGGTTGCCGACCAAGCCGCCTTCGTGGTTAAACGCTTTGGGGAAGGCGTACAACACCCGTTTCGCCCAGCGCGACAGGTGGCGGTTGGACAAACCGGCCACGGCGTTTTGCTCGTGAATCACAATCGGCACGCCCAATAGCTTCGCCGCCAAACCGCCGGGGAAGGTAACGAAACCGCCGAAGCCGATGACGCACTCGACACGGTGTTTGCGGATAATCCGCTGCGCCTCGCGGACGGTTTGATACAAAGTAAACGGCAGCATCAGCTTGCGTTTGATGCCGTTGCCGCGAACGCCCTTAATCGCCAGCGTTTCAAGCGGAATATCGTATTGCGGCACGATACGCTCTTCCATCGAATCCTTACTGCCCAGCCAAATCACATGATGGCCGCGCGCGCGCAACGAATCCGCCACCGCCAGCGCAGGGAAAATATGACCGCCGGTACCGCCCGCCATCAGCATGAAGGTTTTACCGCCCATGATTTACTCCTCTTGGTAACCGCGCATTTTACGGCGGTTTTCATAATCGATGCGCAACAGCAGCATAATACTGAAAAACATTACCCCCACTGCCGAACCGCCGTAAGAAATCAGCGGCAGCGTCAGACCTTTGGTCGGCAACGCGCCGATATTCACGCCGATATTGAAGAAACTTTGGATACCGATCCAAATGCCGATACCCGAAGCGATATAGGCGTTGAAAGTCAAACCCAAATCGCGCGACTGCTTGCCGATGGAAAACGCCCGCACCACCAGCCAGCCGTAACAGAACACCAGCACACACATACCGAAGAAACCAAATTCTTCGGCAATAATGGCGAAAATAAAATCGGTATGCGCTTCCGGCAGAAACCCGCGTTTGCTCAAACTTGCCCCCAAACCCATGCCGAACCAGTCGCCTCGTCCGATCGCCATCAGCGACTGGGTAAGCTGATAGCCTGTGTTCTGTTTGTCCTGCCAAGGGTCGAGAAAGGTCAGCACCCTTTGCATACGGTAAGGGGCGGCGGCAATCATCAGTGCCATCCCACTCAAAACACTGCCCACCAGAATGAAAAAATATTTCCACGGCAAACCCGCAAGGAACAGCAACCCGACAGTAATGACGGTAATCACGACAAACGAACCGAAATCCGGCTGGAACATCACCAGCGTCAAGCCGAAGGCCACCAGCATGATAGGCAGAATAATCGACCGGAAGCGGTTATACATTTCTTTGGTTTCGCGGCGCGCCTGAGGATTGGTGAAGGACATCGCCAGATTGGCCGTCCCCCGCCAAATCGACCGCCAGCCGAGGTGTTCCATACTGCGCAACACTTCTTCGCGGCGGGTAAACAGGCTGGCCAGATACAAGATGACCGCCAACTTAAATAACTCGGTCGGTTGGAAATTGACTATCACCAAGGGAATCCAACGTTTCGCACCATTGACTTCATTGCCGACAAGCAGCACAGCAACCAACAACATAACTGAACCGGCGAATATCCACGGCACCAGCCACCGCCACGTTTTCATCTTCAAAAGGCTAAAGCAACCGCATAAGAACGCACTGCCGGCGGCAAATGCCGCCTGTTTGCCGACATAGCCGAATTGGCTGCCGCCTTCGCGTACCGCCGAATCCACCGAAGCCGAATAAATCATCAGCAGGCTGAATACCGTCATCAACACCAACATCCACAAAAGCGGCGTGTCGAATTTCCTGCCGTCGCGCACAATCTGCCTGTCGAGCAGCAGAGTGTGGACACCGTCGCCCACTTTTACCAATACTTCCGAAATCTTCAAAAAAACCACCTGTCATTCTGTTTGCATCTGCCGCAAAGGGCAAAAATTTCAGACGGCAGACAATGCCGTCCGAACATACGATACATCCCCAATCAATATTCTAAATCTTTACTTCCCGCCCAACAATGACGGCGTTTGCGTTTCAGACGGCATCACAAAGCCTTGAACGCTTCGATAAACACTTCCGAACGGTGCGCGTAGCCTTTGAACATATCAAAGCTCGCGCAGGCGGGGCTGAGCAGCACAATATCGCCCGCTTCGGCTCGGGCGTATGCCGTCTGAACCGCTTCTTCCAAAGTGGCGCAGTCGGTCATATTCAAGCCGCAGCCGTCCAAATCGCGGCGGATTTGCGGCGCATCGACGCCGATCAGGAACACGCCTTTTGCCTTGCCGGCAAGCGCGTCGCGCAGAGGCGTGAAGTCCTGCCCTTTGCCCATGCCGCCCAAAATCACGAAGAGCGGATTTTGCAAACCGGCAATCGCGGCGGCAGTCGCACCGACGTTCGTGCCTTTGCTGTCGTCGATGAATACCACGCCATTTTTCTCACCGATTTTTTCCACGCGGTGCGGCAGGCCTTGGAAGGTTTTGACGTGTTCGAGCAATGCTTCGCGCTGCAAACCGACAGCCTCGCACAAGGCAACGGCAGCCATCACGTTGGCAGCGTTGTGTAAGCCTTGTAACGGAATGTCTTGTGTGGCAATCAAATCTTCATTGCCTTGTTTCAGGCGGCCTGTCTCACGTTCCAACCAAAAATCAGCTTCGTGTTCCAACGAAAACCATTTTACCTCGCGCCCTGCCCGTTTCATCGCGCGACAGAACGCATCATCCGCATTCAAAACCTGCACGCCATCGCCACGGAAAATCTTGTCCTTGGTATGCGCATAGTCGAGCAAGTCGTCGTAGCGGTCGAGATGGTCTTCGGAAATGTTCAGCACCGTCGCCGCAGTCGGGCGCAGACTTTCAGTGTTTTCCAGTTGGAAGCTGGAAAGCTCCAACACCCACACGTCCGCTTTTTTGCCTTCACGCTGCAATTCCGCCTCCAAAACCGGCGTGCCGATATTGCCCGCGATAACAGTATCCAGCCCGCACTTGATGCAAAGATAGCCGACCAGGCTTGTTACCGTGGTTTTGCCGTTGCTGCCCGTAATCGCAATCACCTTGTCGCCGCGGCGGTTCACAATGTCCGCCAGCAATTCGATGTCGCCCAACACGCACCCGCCGTTTTGCTTGAACGCCTCAATATCCGGCTGACGCTCGCTGATGCCGGGACTGAGCGCCAGAATATCGAAACCGTTGGAGAGCGCATCTTTCAGACGGCCCGTGTAAAACACCAGCCCGTCAAATGTCTTACCGATTTGCGACACGCGCTCCGGTTTCAGCTCCGCATCATAAGCGGCAACCTCCGCGCCGTTTTTGCGCAGGTAGGCAATCATGGAAATACCCGTGCCGCCGAGTCCGGCGACGAGGATTTTTTTGTTTTGGAAAGTCATGTTGGTTTTGTCCTAAAACAAATCATATTGAGCAGGAAGATGTCCGCTCCTACTCAAGCCGCTTTCAGACGGCATCGCGGGCTGTTCAATAACCCGCCTTCAGGCGTTGGTAATTGTCGCAGCCGTCTTGGTTTCCGTTGTCGCAAGCCTTACCGTACCATTCTTGGGCAAGGGCGAGGTCTTGGAGCACGCCTTGCCCTTGTTCATACATCACACCCAAATTATTTTGGGCATCGGCATACTCTTGTTCTGCAGCCTTGCGATACCACTGCACTGCCTGTGCATCGTCTTGACGGACTCCTCGCCCATTGTCATACATCACACCCAAATTGAATTGGGCTCTGGCAAGCCCTTGTTCTGCCGCCTTGCGATACCACTGCACTGCCTGTGCATCGTCTTGACGGACTCCTCGCCCTTGTGCATACATATCGCCCAAATAACTTTGGGCTTGAGCATCCCCTTGTTCTGCAGCCCTACGATACCACTGCACTGCCTGTGCATCGTCTTGACGGACTCCTCGCCCTTGTGCATACATCGCACCCAAATTATTTTGGGCTTGGGCTAACCCTTGTTCTGCTGCCTTGCGAAACCAATGCACTGCCTGTGCATTGTCTTGACGGACTCCTTCGCCTTTGTAATACATCAGGCCCAAATCCGATTGGGCTTGGGCTAACCCTTGTTCTGCCGCCTTGCGATACCACTGCACTGCCTGTACATCGTCTTGACGGACTCCTTGCCCGTTGTCATACATCACACCCAAATTATATTGGGCACCGGCATACCCTTGTTCTGCCGCCTTGCGATACCACTGCACTGCCTGTGCATAGTCTTGACGGACGCCTTCGCCTTCGTAATACATCACACCCAAACCGAATTGGGCAGTGGCAACCCCTTGTTCTGCAGCCTTGCGAAACCACTGCGCTGCCTGTGCATCGTCTTGACGGACTCCTTGCCCGTTGGCATACATCAAGCCCAAATTAAATTGGGCTTTAGCATTCCCTTGCTCTGCAGACTTGCGAAACCACTGCGTTGCCTGTGCATCGTCTTGACGGACTCCTTGCCCGTTGGCATACATCCAACCCAAATTTAATTGGGCTTGAGCATTCCCTTGCTCCGCAGCTTGGAGCGTTTCCTGAAAATCCGATACGTCATCGTCATCCGCCCACACCGCTTGGTTCAAGCCCAAGGCAATCAGGGCGGCGGCAAGCCATTTGACTGTCTGTTTCATGGTTTTACTCCTGTTTCAGTATAAGGCGGGTTTCAGCCGCCGTTAACGATAAGGCGGGGCGGATTGCCGCCGCAGGTTTATTGCGCGTTCAAATGCCGTCTGAAAGGTGTTCAGACGGCATAGGTTCAGCGGATTTTGAGGGTACTCAAGCCGATTAACACTAAGACGATGGTGATAATCCAAAAGCGGACGACGACTTGGGTTTCTTTCCAGCCTTTTTGTTCGTAGTGGTGGTGGATGGGAGCCATCAGGAAGATGCGTTTTTTGGTTTTCTTGTACCAGCCGACTTGAAGCATAACGGATACGGCTTCTACGACGAACAGACCGCCCATAATCACTAAAACAAATTCTTGACGGACGATGACGGCAACGGTACCGAGTGCCGCACCCAATGCCAGCGCGCCGACGTCGCCCATAAAGACTTGCGCGGGATAGGCGTTGAACCACAAAAATCCGAGACACGCGCCACACATGGCGGTGCAGAATATAGCGACTTCGTTCGCACCGGCGACATAGGGAAGCTGGAGATATTGGGAAAATTGGTAGTGTCCGCTGGCGTAGGCGAAAATGGCGAGGCCGGCGGCAACGAGGACGACGGGGAAGGCGGCCAGGCCGTCCAAGCCGTCGGTAAGGTTGACGGCATTGGATGTGCCGACGATGGTCAGGTAGGACAATACCAAGAAGCCAACTACGCCAAGCGGCAAGGCAACTTGTTTGAAGAAGGGAACAATCAGGATATTGTTGGCGGAATTTGTCGCAAGGTAGAACAACGCCAAGCCGGCAATGATGGCGACGCTCGACTGCCACACCATTTTGAATTTGGCGGAAACACCGTTGGGGTCTTTATAAACCACTTTACGCCAGTCGTCGTAAAAACCGAGTGCGCCCGTGGCAAGCAATACACCCAAGAGAATCCAAATATACGGGTTTGCCCAGTTGCCCCACAAGATTGTGGATACGGTAATGGCGGTCAAAATCAACGAGCCGCCCATGGTTGGCGTGCCGTTTTTGACGAGGTGGGTTTGCGGGCCGTCGGTACGCACTGCCTGCCCGCATTTGAGCGCGGTCAGCCTGCGTATCGTCCACGGGCCGAACACCAGGGAAAACACCAAGGCGGTCAACGCCGCCATGACGGCGCGGAATGTGGTGTATTGAAAAATATTCAGACCGGTTAACCAGTTGCTGAAATGTGCGAGCCATAAAAACATGGGGCTTCCTTTTTTTGTTTTTGTCGTTACATGGGCTTGCGCCCGTTTGAGGTTGGCTTGCCGTCCGACAAGGTTTCGGACGGCTTTTGCAGATTAACGTGCAGGGACTTTCTCAATCACGCAAATCGGGTAACTCCCCGGATTTTTACCGCCGCCCAAGTCTAAACATAAATCTTCATAAAGATACGCCTGCGTCCGCATTCCGGCATAAAACGCGCCGACCAGCGCGGCAATCAGCAATAAGGCTTTAAAAAAACGTCGGCTTTTCATTTTCAGACGGCCTCTTTATCCGTCAACGCCTCGACCACTTCTTCCATCTGCATAAAACGCGAACCTTTCACCAACACGGTGGCGCGTTCGGGCAAGTCGTGGCTCAACACTTGAATCAACGGGTCTTTGGCGGCGAACCACAAACCGTCCGCGCCAAATGTTTCCGCCGCTTCGACGCTGTTGTCGCCGACAAAATAAGCCGCTTCGATGCCTTGGTCTCGGGCGTACGCGCCGACTTCGGCGTGCATGGCTGCGGCCTCGTCCTCGCCAAGTTCGCCCATATCGCCCATCACGAAAATACGCGGCGCAGGCATACGCGCCAACACGTCAATCGCTGCCCTCATGCTGTCGGGATTCGCATTATAAGTATCGTCAATCAGGGTTGCGCCTTTGATGCCGGACTTGACATTCAGACGGCCTTTGATGTTGCTGAAGCCTTTTAAGCCTTCCGCCACATCGTTCAAACTCAAACCTGCCGCCAAAGCCAGCGCGGCAGCAGCAGCGGCGTTGTGGACATTGTGGCGGCCGGGAACGGGCAGTACCACGGCGGCGCGTTCGTTTCCGCACACCAAATCAAATTCGCACGACAAAGGTTTCAGCACGATGTTTTCCGCGTGGACATCGCCGCTATCGATGCCGAAAGTGCGCGTATTCAAATTAAGCGTTGCCGTTTTGAAGACAGCCATATTGGCATCTTCTTGAGGAATCAGTGCAATGCCGTCTGAACATAAACCTTGGTAAATCTCGCTTTTCGCTTTGGCAATATCGCCCACTCCGTCGAAACCGCAGCCGACATGGGCGCGCATGGCGTTGTTGACCAATGCGGCATCAGGTTTGGCAATTTGCGTTAAAACCGCCAGTTCGCCGAAATGGTTCATGCCCATTTCAATCACAGCATAGCGGTGTTTTTCGTTTAATTTCAACAAAGTCAGCGGCAATCCAATATGGTTGTTGAAATTACCCGCCGTCGCCAAAACGGCATCATCGCCGAAACGGCGGCGCAATACCGCAGCCAGCATCTCCTTCACCGTCGTCTTGCCGCCCGAGCCGGTAATGCCGAACACAAACGGGTTCACATTCTCACGCCACGCCTTCGCCAGCGTTTGCAACGCGGCAAGCGTGTCATCGACTTTCAACGCGCCGCCCAAAGCCGCGCAATCTTCGCGCGAAACCACAACCGCCGCCGCACCAGCAGCCAATACGTCTTCAACAAAATCATGCGCATCAAACCGCCCGCCCGCCAATGCGAAAAACACATCGCCTACGCGGATATCGCGGCTATCGGTTACGATGCGCGACACGGATTTGTTTTCAGACGGCATCGGAAGGCCGAGGGTCTGACAAATAAAATTAAGGTCTAGTGGTTTCATGATTGTGTTTCTTGTCCTTGTTCTAACGGCTCCACATTTTTATCCGTATTTTGGGAAACCATTTTTAAATGACGATAATTACGTCCTGCCAGCACAATAAAAAGAATAGCGGCAAAATTTACACCGACAGAAAGCTTATTTACCGTAAGGCTGAACCATAGTTTCAATACACTATCTATATAAAATACAAAAGAAAATACATCGTTTGCAAAAGCAATCTGCAATAAGCATGGCATGTACACATATGTCATTCTCTTAAAACCGACTTCACGGAATTTAAACGCATTCCATGCTGCAGACAACGCCAACACACCCAAAATGAAAAGTAAAATCCCAAAAAACACAGCCCATGCTATGTTGTTAATCAGTCCTTGCACACTCTGAATTGATGCCAGAATCAACCAAACCACGCCCTGCACAAAAGTCAGCCATGCCATAAATTTGCCGCTTTTGGGCAATTTTTTATATTCAGGAAATGTATTGGAAAACCAACTTTTCATACTACAAATCACTTTCTCTTATCAACTGCCGATTTTCCCGTACTGCTGGTAATCGGAAAAACACAATACAATGGTTTTACCGTTTTGGCGGTAGGGGTGGCAAAGGCTGTAATTGCCATCTTTTGCCTCATAACGTATTTCAATAGCCGATGACCTGCCCTTCTTTTACTCGCTCATGCAGGCGGATAAGGGCAAATTTATTCAGGTGGGCATAGTAATGCCACGCACCCGGCCCTTGAATACCGATAACTTTACCGCCCAATCGGTTGCGCCCGATTTTGGTCACGATGCCGGGCGTGGTACTGCGTATCGGCGTATTTTTCTTAGCAAAAATATCCACGCCTTCATGTCTGCGCCCCTGGCTACGCGCCGCGCCCCAAGTGTCGTCAAAACGCTTACCTTTAACGGGATTCGGCAGGCTTTGCTCGGCCGGAGGCTGTTGCGCCCTCAATTGTTCGATTTCGGCACTGGGGCGCGGAAGTTGTTTGGTGGCACAGCCTGCGAATAAAACTACGGCTGCACTGATTAATAAGGTTTTTGTCGGCATTTTCAGCATCAAATCGGTCTCCTTGTTGTTCAGACGGCCTTGTTAAAAAGTCTTCTGGAACAAACAACTGTGATGGGTTTAATGGCTGACGTGCCGTAATGCGTGTGTCGTTTTGCTTTTGTTTTGTATGGTTAAATCTTTTTCAGACGGCCTTAAGGTTTCGGGCCGTCTGAACATTTGTGATATGGTCTATCCGCGCTCTGCCAATGCTTTTTCTGCGATTTCAAAATCGGAGAAATGGTGTTTCACGCCTTGTACATCCTGATAGTTTTCATGTCCTTTACCGGCAATCAGAATGATGTCGTTCGCGGCAGCCTGCTCAACCGCATAACGGATGGCAACGGCACGATCAACCTTGACGCGTTCAGGATTAGGGACGGCAGGCAAAATATCGTTGATGATGTCTTGCGGATTTTCCAAGCGTGGGTTGTCGCTGGTTACGACGACTTTATCTGCACCCTGCACGGCTGCTGCGCCCATCAATGGGCGTTTGCCACGGTCGCGGTTGCCGCCACAACCGAATACGCACCATAAGGCCGCGCCCTGCGGTTTGATTTCCTGCAAGGTAGAGAGTGCTTTTTCCAATGCGTCAGGTGTATGGGCGTAATCGACGACGACCAGGGGCTTGCCGCTGTTCATGATGCAGTCCATGCGGCCTGAGGCGGGACGGATTTTTGCCAGTACATCCAATACTTTATCAAGCGGATAACCGTTGGCACAAAGCAAGGCGATGCAGGCGGCGAGGTTTTGCGCGTTGAACCGTCCGAGCAGACGGGTGCGGCATTTTCCTTCACCCCATGGGGTTTGGAATACGGCTTCCATGCCGTCTGAAGAAGCGGTGAAATCGGTAATGCGGATGTCGGCGTGTTCGCTGAAACCATAGCCGTAAACGGCTAAATCGGGACAGTCTTTTTTCAGACGGCCTGCGAGTTCTGCGCCGTATTCATCATCGACATTAATGATGGCGTGTTGCAGACCATGCCAGTAGAACAGGCGCGACTTGATGGCGCCGTAGGCTTCCATCGTGCCGTGGTAATCGAGGTGGTCGCGGGTGAGATTGGTAAAGATTGCGCTGCGGAATGGCACGCCGTTGACACGCGATTGGTCAAGGCCGTGGCTGGAGACTTCCATCGCGGCGGCTGTTGCGCCTTGTTGACGGAAACGGTATAGCAGGGTTTGGACATCGACGGGGGCGGGGGTGGTGTGCGTGGTTTCTTCCAATGCGCCCCAAAAGCCGTTGCCGACCGTGCCGATAATGGCGGTTTTTTCGCCCAATAAATCGGCAGCCTGCGCCAGCCATTGTGTGATGGAGGTTTTGCCGTTGGTGCCGGTTACGCCCCAGACTTTGAGGCCGTCTGAAACGTTGCCGTAAACTTGCGCCGCCAACATGCCGGCACGGTGTTTCAAATCCTTAATCCCTTGATTGGGGACTTTCCATTCGGGATTCCACGCGAATTTACCGTCGTCGTCCCAAAAAACAAAAGCCGCGCCGTTGGCAATGGCTGCGGGGATATAACTGCGGCCGTCGGTATATTCGCCCTGACAGGCAACGAAAATATCGCCTTGTTTGATTTGGCGGCTGTCTGAATGCAACAAACGCCCTGCTGCGTTTGCACACAGCAGAGGCGGAATGTTGGTTTCAGCTAAAGGGGTTAACTTGCTGAACATAAAATAATCTCGTTGATACTCGGATTAAGACGGTGTTTTGACGGCTGCAACATTATTAGTCAGGGGTTTGGTCGGGGAAACGCCCAAGATGTTCAGGCTGCCGCCCATGACTTGCTTAAAGACCGGTCCTGCCACTACGCCGCCGTAGTAACCGTTTGCAGTCGGCTCGTCGATGGTTACCGCCACAATCACACGCGGATTTTTAGCCGGGGCAAAACCGATGAAAGTGGCAACGTGTTTGTTATCGACGTATCGTCCGTTAACCAACTTACGCGCCGTACCGGTTTTTGCGCCGACGTCGAAACCATCTACCGCACCCGCCGTACCCGTACCGCCGGGTTCGGTTACAGAAACCATCAACTCACGCACCTGACGTGCGGTCGATGCTTTAAATATACGTTTGCCTTGCGGCGCAACCGCCTGCTTCTCAAAGCTGACCGGCAGCAAAACGCCGTCGTGCGTCAGCGCGGTATAGGTGCGTGCCAATTGCAGCATGCTCAATTGCAGGCCGTAACCGAAAGACATCGTCGCCTGTTCGATAGGCCGCCATTTCCGCCAATCGCGCAACACGCCCGCGCTTTCCCCCGGAAAGCCGGAATGCATACGCACACCGATGCCCAATTCATGATACAAATCATACATTTCTTTCGAACTAAATCGTGCAGACAGTTTGCTTGTACCGACATTGGAAGATTTCTGCATAATGCCGTGCACATCCAAAGAAGGGTAAACATGGGTATCGCGCACCGATGCCGGGCCGATTTTATAAGGCTGCGTATTCAATCTCTCGTTCAAATCGGTTTTGCCCGCATCCAATGCTTTTGCAATGACGAACGGCTTTATCGCCGAACCGGGCTCGATCATGTCGGTAACGGCACGGTTGCGCCGCTGTTCGCTGTCTGCATGGCCGGGCCTGTTGGGATCGTAGGCGGGCGTATTGGCCAAGGCGAGGATTTCCCCCGTGCGGGCATCCAAAACCACCACCGTTCCGGCTTTTGCCTGATGGTATTCGACCGCCTTGTTCAACTCTTCATAGGCCAAGGTCTGAATCCTCTGATCGAGGGAAAGGATGATGTCTTTGCCGTTTTGCGGGGCTTTATTGCGCGGGGAGTCCAAGCTGTCCACAATATTGCCCTGCCGGTCCCGCAAAACGACTTCCGCGCCGTCTTCGCCATGCAGGCTGTCTTCAAGCGAAAGTTCCAAACCTTCCTGACCTTTGCCGTCAATATCGGTAAATCCGATGACGTGTGCAAACAGGTTGCCCATCGGGTAATGGCGTTTTAATTCTTTTTCAAATACAAAGTTTTCCAAACCCAAGGCTTTGACCTCTTCGGCAACCTTGGGATCGAGCTGCCGCTTGATCCAAATAAACGACTTGCCTTTCTGTTCGAGTTTGTTCCTCAAAACATCAACCGGCACATCGACAAGCTCGGACAGGCGTTCCAATTGGGCGGCAGACGGCATTTCCTTCATATCTTTAGGCACGGCAAACAGGGACTCCGTCGGCGCACTCAACGCCAAAACCGCACCGTTCCGATCCGAAACCGTACCGCGTGTAGCCGGCAATGTTTGAGTCCGCACAATCCGGTTGTCGCCCTGTTCTTTCAAAAATTTATACGTTACCGTCTGCAGATACAGTCCGCGGGCAATCAGACCGGCAAACAAGACCGCCATTGCCATCAGGACGAAGCTGATTCGTCCGTTACTGGTCATCGGCTTTTTGGCCTGCTCTTCTTTGGGCAGCATCCGGGGCTTATATTCGCTCTTAATCAACATTTTTACTTCTCGTTATTATTATCCTGGACGCAGGAATCCGATTCCGGCACACAGGCTGCTTCTATCTTTGATGTTCCACCATAAAGGTATTGCCTGAAACCGGCGGATGGAGGTTTTGTTTTTCTGCCGCCGCCCTGATCGCTTCGTGGTTCGCCAAACGCGCCTGTTCGAGCCTCAGTTGCGCATAGTTCTGTTCCAAGGCGATTTCCTGTTTTTTCGCCTTGTCCAAAGCTGTGAAGTTGAGCCTGTACTGGTTTTGCTGCATCACAACGGAAAAAGCGGAAACGCACACCGCAAGCAGCAGAAGGAAATTCAATTTGTTCATTGCCGTTCAGACGTTTTTCTCTGTTATTGTTCCGGTATCGGACCGGCAGTCCGCTCCGCCACACGCAAAACCGCACTTCTCGCCCTCGGATTGGCGGCAATTTCCGCCTCACCCGGCTTTAATGCCCTGCCCACGATTTTCAGGGGCGGCTCGGGCAAATCCGCTTCCCTGACCGCCGCCCAGCGCGGCAGGGGCGCGTGTTGCGAATATTTTTTGACAAACTGCTTCACAATGCGGTCTTCCAACGAATGGAAAGCAATGACCGCCAAACGCCCGCCCTCTTTCAGACGGCACATGACCTGCGGCAATACCGCCCCTACTTCTTCAAGCTCGCGGTTAATAAAGATGCGGATCGCCTGGAAGGTGCGCGTCGCAGGATCCTGCCCCCGCTCACGAGTACGGACGTTTTGTGCCACGATCTGCGCCAGCTTGCGGGTTGTATCGATTGGACTTTCCGCCCGTTGCGCAACAATGGCGCGCGCAATCTGGCGGCTAAACCGCTCTTCACCATAATTCTTGATTACCTCGTGCAAATCCTGTTCCGACGCAACCGCTATCCACTCTGCGGCAGACATACCGCGCGTCGTATCCATACGCATATCCAAAGGGGCATCGAAACGGAAGCTGAAACCGCGGCTGCCGTCATCGATTTGCGGAGACGAAATCCCCAAATCAAACAGCGCACCGTCCACCTTGCCGATACCCAAACCGTCCAATGCCGTCTGAAACGAAGCAAAACCGCCATGCACGACACCGACCCGTTTGTCCGAACGCGCCAGCTCTTCTGCCACAGCAATCGCCTGCGGGTCTTTGTCGAAAACAATCAACCGCCCCGCATCGCCCAAACGCGACAAAACCAGCCGGGAATGCCCTCCCCTGCCAAACGTACCGTCCACATAAACACCATCCTCGCGCACGGCAAGCGCATCCACCGCCTCATTCAGCAAGACCGTGATATGCCGGTAACTTTCTGCTCCACTCACAATTGCAAATCCGTCTGACCCAACTGGAAGGCAAGTTCGTCAGGATCGTCATCCAAAGCCTGAACCATCTCAGTCTCCCACTGCTCGCGACCCCAAAGCTCCAAACGGTTGGCACGACCGACCAAAACGACTTCACGGTCGAAATCCACCCTTTTCCTCAGTCCGGCAGGAACCAGCACCCTGCCGGCGCTGTCCCATTCCAAAATTTCCGCGTTATGCAGCAAAAGATTTTGAAACCGCCGCAAAACAGGGTTATCCGCCACTTTTAAGTTTAAAAGTTGCGCCGCAACCTTTTCCCACTCCGCAACAGGGTACATCAACAGCTTATGTTTCGACTCGAGCGTTACCACTACGGCAGGCGTATAGAGGCGCGACAGAATGTCGCGGAATTTGGCAGGAACAGCCAACCGCCCCTTACTGTCGATGCTTAATTCGTGTGCGCCGCCGAACATGACATGTCCCAAGCCGAAATCAAAATCACAAGGGTAAAAGAGACACTTTGCCCCACAATTCCCCACCAATCGACACTATAAGAAATTTTAAACACTCGGTCAAATACGGACGGAAAATTTCATTAATATATCAAGTTTTTTAAATTCCTTTAAAAACAACAAAATAGAAAAATCCAATTGCAGACAGCCAACCGCAAGGCATAGTAATAAAGGTAAATAATTACCATATATGCTATTTATTTTAAATAAAAAGCAATATATAGCATTAAAATAAAGCCATGACAGCATCTATACCAACGTGTAATATGTCGGGAAATCCAATAAATTTACACAAGATAACATTTATCATGCCCCTCCCCCTCCCCTCCCCCGAAGCACGGCAATCCTCGCTCAAGCTGCAAACCCTCATTGCCGAAGAAATCGGCAAACACGGCAATTGGATTCCATTTTCACGTTTTATGGAATTGGTTTTATACGCTCCGCAATACGGCTACTACACCGGCGGCAGCCATAAAATCGGCAATAACGGGGATTTTATTACCGCACCGACCCTCACCCTTCTGTTTGCACAGACACTGGCACGCCAACTTCAAGAACTCCTACCCCAAACGGCAGGCAATATCTATGAATTCGGCGCGGGAACCGGACAGCTTGCCGCCGATCTGTTGGGCAGCATTTCAGACGGCATCGACTGTTACTATATTATTGAAATATCGCCGGAGCTGGTCGCGCGTCAGAAAAACCTGATTCAGACCCGCGCACCGGAAGCATCTCAAAAAGTTGTCCACTTGACCGCACTTCCCGAAGCGTTTGACGGAATCGTCATCGGCAACGAAGTGCTCGATGCCATACCCGTCGAAATCGTCCGTAAAAATGAAGGCGGATTATTCGAGCACATCGGCGTTTGCACGGATAACGGCCGTTTCGCCTATTCTGCAAGACCCTTGCACGACCCGTCGCTTTCCGCCTCTGCTTCCCTTTATTTCCCTCAAACGGATTCCCCCTACACCAGCGAACTGCACCCGCAACAATATGCCTTTATCCGCACCCTTGCCTCAAAGCTTGAACGCGGAGGTATGATATTCATCGACTACGGTTTTGATGCGGCGCAGTATTACCATCCCCAACGCAGTCAAGGCACATTGATCGGACACTACCGACACCACGTTATCCACAATCCTTTCGACTTCATCGGGTTGTCCGACCTGACCGCCCACGTCAACTTTACCGACATCGCCCAAGCCGGTACGGATGCAGGACTGGATTTGACAGGTTACCTCCCCCAATCCCATTTCTTACTGAATCTGGGCATAACCGAACTGTTGGCACAAGTGGGAAAAACAGATTCGGCAGCCTATATCCGTGAAGCTGCTGCCGTTCAGAAACTGATTGACCAGCACGAAATGGGCGAACTGTTTAAAGTCATCGCATTCGGAAAAAATATCGGCACTGATTGGACAGGATTTTGTTTCGGCGACATCTGCCACAAACTCTAACCCTCATGCCGTCTGAATCCGCTTCAGACGACATAAACTTTTTAACATTTAAAAACAGGAAACTAATTCAAAATTAAAAAATACGGCTTGTCAAAAAAACAAAAAAACATATAATAGCGACTTCACGAAACGGCGAATTAGCTCAGTCGGTTAGAGCAGAGGAATCATAATCCTTGTGTCCGGGGTTCGAGTCCCTGATTCGCCACCAGATTTTCGGGGGTATAGCTCAGTTGGTAGAGCGCTTGCATGGCATGCAAGAGGTCAGCGGTTCGATCCCGCTTACCTCCACCAGATAAAAAAGCACGGACCGTAAAAAGGTATGTGCTTTTTTTATTGCCTGATTGCCGGAAAACAAAGAACAAACCACTGCCTTCAAAACAGACAATCGACTTTAAACCTATTGCCCTGCCCGTCCTGATTTTATCAGTCCGCCAGACAAACCCGACCCGAATAATGTCTTCAGGCCGGGTTTATGGTTTCATTCCCAACTTATCCAGCCCGACAGCCACAATATAATGATGGCAATACCAAAAACAATACGGTAATAGGCAAACGGGATATAGTTTTTCTTGGAAACAAACTTCAGCAATGCTTTTACAGCCACCAAACCGGAAACAAAAGCGGCAATAAAGCCTATCAGAATCAAACCAACATCATGCAGGGTGAAAAATCGGTAATGTTTCAGGACATCATAAGCCGTTGCTGCAACCATCATCGGAACGGCCAAGAAAAATGAAAACTCCGTTGCCGTTTTCCGCTCGATTCCCCAAAGCATCCCGCCCATAATCGTACTACCCGAACGGGACGTACCCGGAACCAGTGCAAACACTTGGGCAACGCCGATCATCAACGCATCAATCGGACGCAATGCATCAACATCGGCAATTTTAGGCTCTGCTCGGCTTTGGCGTTTCTCCACCCACAAAATAAAAAAACCGCCCAAAACCAGCATGACTGCAACACTCAAGGGGTTAAACAGATACTCTTTGATTTGTTTGCCGAACAACAGCCCCATCACGGCGGCAGGTATAAAAGCAATGGCAAGATTGAGGACGAAACGGTTGGCTTTCCGGTCTTTTCCCACGCCATGCAACACATTGCTGAAACGCTGCCGGTATTCAAACACTACCGCCAAAACCGCACCGAGCTGGATGGCAATTTCAAAAACCTTGTGATTGCTGTGAAAATCAATCAGATTGCCGAACACAATCAAATGTCCGGTGCTGGAAATCGGTAAAAATTCGGTAAAACCTTCTACCAAGCCCATCATCAGGGCTTTCAGGACAATCAGAAAATCCATTGCTTGCGCTTCTTTCGGATACGGGAGTTCGGCTATTTCTGTACAGCAGGGGTCTGACGCTTGCGTTCTTCCCTGACTTTGGCAACCAATTCTTTAATCGTATGAACGCCGCCGTCAAAGCCGTTATTGAAGATGACGCGGTATTTTCCGCCGACAATAACGGTCGGAGTGCTGTCAATACCGTATTGTTCCGTCAGTTTCTGCATTTTTAATACGGCGGCGGCAGCTTCGGGGGAATCATAGGCGCGCATCAGTTTTTTGCCGTCAAAGCCTTTTTGGGACAAAGCCCATTTTTCGGCAACCGCCCTGTTTTCCAAGCGGATTTTTTGTTCGTAAACTGCTTTAAACACGGCAGGGTTTGCCTGATATTTCAAACCTGACAAATTGACGGCTGCTGCCATTCTTGCCAGACCGAGCATTTCAGGTCGCCAGACCACGTGCTCCGTCCTTAAATAGGCATCAGACGGCAATGCCTTGCCCAATTTCAACAACAAAGGATCGAAATGATGGCAATGTACGCAGAAATAGCCGAAAAATTCCAAAACCTCAATTTTGCCCGACTGTTCTTGAGGAATGGGTTTATCCAACACAAGATAGTCTTCCCCTTCCGTCAGGGCATATGCCCGTGCGGACAACACTGCCGAAAGCAGCAGCGGCAACAGATGTTTGAGCTTCATAATTATTCGCCTTCAATCGCACGGATCAGGCTGGCGACCCCGTGCTTTTTCAACTCGTCCTGCATTTTTTTCACCGCATCGGCAGACATATTGCCGCTTTGCACGCGGTAAAGCGTTTTACTTCCTGCCTGATAGCCGACCACCTTGGAAGATATGCCCAAGATTGCCAGTTTGGCACGCTGCCCTTCCGCGCTCCGGCGGTCGGCATACGCACCCATTTGCAGATAATGCGTTGCTTCCGCCTTGTCGGACGTTTTCATTTTCTGCACTTCTTTGGCGGCGGCACTGCGCGCTTTTTCGATGCTGCCGCTGTTGAGGATTTGTTCCGGGGTCGGTTTGGGTGCAACTTTTTCCTTCGCCGCCTTTTTCTCTTCTTTTGAAGCTTTTTTCTCTGTTTCTTTAGACGGTTTTACCGCTTGTTTTTTAACCGTTTCGACATCTTTTTTCTGCGCTTTTTCCCTGACGGTTTGTTCACGCTCTTCCGTCAATGCTTTCTTGCGCACTGCCTGTCCGTCCGGCTCTTCCCGTTCCGGCTCGCCCGCCTTTTCTTCAACCTCGTCGGCTTTGTCGGCAACGGGCTGCTTGTCGGCAGTTTTTTCCGCATCCGACTGCTCTGCCTCTTTCGCAGCATCCGGTTCGGACAAGGCGTTTTGATCGGCCGGTTCAGGTCGGATGTCTTCCTTAGGCTGGTTTTTCGGTTTCAGGATTTCTGTTTCTGCAGGCTGCTTCGACGGAGCCGGGATTTTGAACGCATTTTGACCGCTCTGGTTCAGATAAAACAAAATACCGGCAATAATGACCGTCGCCAGTATCAAACCGAAGAAGAAACCGGACAGACCTTTTCCGGATTGGGAAAATTTGTTCATAAATATACCTTAATGTGTTTCAGACGGCATTAACGCCGTTTGCTTACGGGCGGATATTCTAACAATATCGCCATATTTGGGCAAAACCTGCTTCCATTCCCATTCCTATAAAGCGCGGCGGAAACCTATGGCTTTCATGACGTGGCTTCTACCGACTTCTTCATCGCCCGACAAATCCGCCAATGTACGCGCCACGCGCATAATGCGGTGGAAGCTGCGGGCGGAAAGGGAGAGTTTTTCCAGCAGGCCGCCCAAGGCTTCCTGCGCTTCTTTTTGGATGCGGGCTTGGGAATCGAGTTCGCTGACGCTCAAAGCGGCGTTGACTTTACCCTGCCGTGCGTATTGTTTGTCTCGGGCGGCGATGACGCGTTCCAAAACGGACGCGCTGCTTTCGCCCGCTTCCTGCTGCATCAGTTCGGCGGCGGACAGGCTCGGGACTTCGATGGTCAAATCGATGCGGTCGAGCAGCGGGCCGGAAATCTTGCTGCGGTAACGCGCGACGCTTTCGGGCGTGCAGCGGCAGGGCTTGACGGGATGCCCGAGATAACCGCACGGGCAGGGGTTCATGGCGGCAACAAGTTGGAATTTGGCAGGATAGACGGCTTGGCGCGCCGCGCGGGAAATGTGGATTTCGCCGTTTTCCAACGGTTCGCGCAAAACTTCCAAAACTTTGCGGTCAAACTCGGGCAATTCATCCAAAAATAAAACGCCGTGATGCGCCAGCGAAATCTCTCCCGGACGCGGATCCGAGCCGCCGCCGACCATGGCTGCCGAACTCGCGCTGTGGTGTGGGCTGCGGAAAGGACGGTGGCTGTCAAGTTGTTGTTGGTGGTTGGGCAGGAGCGAACGCAATGCCCACACTTCGACCAATTCGTCTTCGGTCAAAGGCGGCAGGATGCCGGGCAGCCGTTGGGAAAGCATAGATTTGCCCGTTCCCGGCGGCCCCATCATCAAAAGGCTGTGTCCTCCTGCGGCGGCAATTTCCAAAGCAAGGCGGGCAGTGTGCTGACCTTTCACATCGCACAAATCAGGTTGTCCGCCATGTTCAGACGACATTTGCGATACTGAACATTCGGTTTGCGCCAAAGGTTCGATACCGTTCAAATGAGCGGCGACTTCGCCCAAAGAGCGCGCGCCGTAAACGGTAATGCCGCGCATCACGGCGGCTTGTTCTGCGTTTTCCTGCGGCAAGACGAAGGAACGCCCCGCCCGCATACCCTGCCACGCCATCGCCAACGCGCCACGCACGGGGCGCAACAGCCCCGACAGTGCCAATTCCCCCGCAAACTCGTATTCCGCCAGCTTTTCGGGCGCAACCTGCCCCGATGCGGCAAGGATGCCGATTGCAATCGGCAAATCGAAACGCCCCGACTCTTTGGGCAGGTCGGCAGGGGCGAGATTGACGGTGATTTTTTTGACGGGAAACTCGAAGCCGCTTTGGATGATGGCGGCACGGACGCGGTCGCGGCTTTCTTTGACTTCCGTATCGGGAAGTCCGACGATGTTGAAATGCGGCAGACCGTTGGCAAGGTGGGCTTCCACTTCGACCAACGGCGCATTCATACCGCTCAAGGCGCGGCTGTAAACCAAGGCGAGCGACATATTTTCAGACGGCCTTATTCGCCGGCTGCGGTTTGCTGCCTGATTTCGGCGACGGCTTCTTCGGCAGCGGCTTCAGCCGCTTCCAATGCTGCCCGTTCGGGATTTTGCGCGGCTTCGAGTTTTGCCAAACGCGCTTCCAAAGCCGCCAGTTTGGTACGGGTTTTAATCAAAACCTGCTGCTGGATGTCGAATTCTTCGCGCGTAACCAAATCCATACGGTTGAACGCGCTGCCCAGCATCGCCTTAATATTTTTTTCCACATCTTTGGCAGGGCTGTTGGCGATGGTTTCGCTGATTTTCGAGCCGACTTCTTCAAAAAGCTGCTTGCCGAACATAATCTGTATCCTTCCTGAACATATCAAATTCAAGCGGCTATTGTATAAGGAAAAATGCCGTCTGAAAACGGGCGGCCGGCCATCTGCACAAAATGTTCCGCCCCCACTTCCGTTGCTAAACTACACTTCAAAACATAAGCAGGCGGAAAGCCGGTTTCACAACACCATCCCTTTTCAATTACAAACAACTACAAAATAATATCTTGTTTTAGATAGATTTTATGTTAACAATCTGCTTTTCTCCGCCTTTTTTCGACGGCAAGTGCTTTGCAAACAAAAGAATTTGGGTTATGCTGAACCAAATTATTTACAATTTCATGTGATTTCATTACATATCTTATTGTGATTGAAGATAATTTATCCGAATCCCCTTTCGGGTGTCCGGATTTTCAGTTGTACTTTTATTAGAAAAACATTTCAGGCGCAAGTTGCTTGCAATTTCAAAGCCTGTAATTCTGAAGTTTTAGACGAGGAATAGCACATGAATCCCATGTACATCACTTTTGCAATCTATCTGGTTGCAGTCCTTCTCATCGGGCTTGCCGCTTATTTTTCCACGCGCAATTTCGACGATTATATTTTGGGCGGGCGCAGCCTGGGCCCGTTTGTTACGGCGATGTCGGCGGGCGCGTCCGATATGTCCGGCTGGCTTTTGATGGGGCTGCCGGGCGCGATTTACCTGAGCGGTTTGAACGAAGCCTGGATTGCCATCGGCCTCTTGGTCGGCGCGTATTTCAACTGGCTCTTGGTGGCGGGCCGCCTGCGCGTGCATACCGAATACGCCAACAATGCGCTGACGCTGCCGGATTATTTCTTCCACCGCTTCGGCGCGGGCGGACACTTGATGAAAGTGGTTTCCGCACTGATTATCCTGTTCTTCTTCACGATTTATTGCGCCTCGGGCATTGTGGCGGGCGCAACCCTGTTCCAAAGCCTGTTTGAAGGTATGACTTACAATCAGGCAATGTGGCTGGGCGCGGGCGCGACCATCGCCTATACCTTCTTGGGCGGCTTCTTGGCGGTCAGCTGGACGGATACGTTGCAGGCATCTTTGATGATTTTCGCCCTGATTTTAACGCCAGTGATGGTCTATCTGGGCTTGGGCGGCGCGGAACAGATGTCTGCCGCGATTCAAAGCGTCGCCGCAGGCACGGGCAAAGAATACGGCAGCCTGTTTGCCGGTACGACCGTCATCGGCATCATTTCTACCGCCGCATGGGGCTTGGGCTATTTCGGACAGCCGCACATTTTGGCGCGCTTTATGGCCGCCGAAAGCGCGAAATCGCTGGTATCCGCACGCCGCATCGGTATGACTTGGATGGCGTTGTGCCTTGCGGGCGCGGTAGCGGTCGGTTATTTCGGCATTGCGTATTTCGGTGCAAATCCCGACAAAGTTTCTTCTATGAGCGGCAACCACGAACGCATCTTCATCGCGCTTTCCACCCTGCTGTTCAACCCTTGGATCGCCGGTATTATTTTGAGCGCGATTTTGGCGGCGGTGATGTCCACCCTGTCCTGCCAGCTTTTGGTTTGCTCCAGCGCGATTACCGAAGACTTCTACAAAGGCTTTTTGCGTAAAAACGCGCAACAGTCGGAACTGGTATGGGTCGGCCGCCTGATGGTCTTGGCGATTGCCGTGATTTCCATCCTGATTGCTTCCGATCCGAACAGCAAAGTATTGGGACTGGTGTCTTACGCGTGGGCAGGTTTCGGTGCGGCGTTCGGCCCGATTGTGATTCTGTCCGTATTGTGGAAACGCATCACTGCCTACGGCGCGTTGTCGGGTATGGTTGCAGGTGCGTTAACCGTTGTTGTGTGGGCGGAATGGGTGAAAAAACCGGCTCAAGCGGCAGGAGAAAGCGGCCTGTTGACGATGTACGAAATCGTGCCGGGCTTTATTGTTTGCTTGATCGTTGCCGTGTTGGTTTCCCTGTTCAACAAAGAACCTTCGCGCGAAATCCAAGAACGCTTTGAAAAAGCCGACGCAGACTACCGCGCCGCCCGATAAACCCCTTTCAGACGGCACGGCATCCCGGTTCGTGCCGTCTGAACCCGTTTCCGGGTCAAACACAAATAAACCTTGCCTGCATACAGGTCTTATTTGTGTTTTACCCGTTTCATTTTCAAAGAAACGGAAGCACCGATTCTGCCCGCATTTGAAGCCTTGTATTTCATCTGCGGATTTATTACGATATTACCGTATTCAGGCCGCACCGATGCCGTCTGAACCCCCCGAAAAACTTTGGAGAATCCAAAAAATGTTTCATTTTGCATTTCCGGCACAAACTGCCCTGCGCCAAGCGATAACCGATGCCTACCGCCGTAATGAAATCGAAGCCGTACAGGATATGTTGCAACGTGCACAGATGAGCGATGAAGAGCGCAACGCCGCCTCCGAGCTTGCCCGCCGTTTGGTTACCCAAGTCCGCGCCGGCCGTACCAAAGCCGGCGGAGTGGATGCGCTGATGCACGAGTTTTCACTCTCCAGCGAAGAAGGCATCGCTCTGATGTGTCTGGCGGAAGCCCTGCTGCGCATTCCCGACAACGCCACGCGCGACCGCCTGATTGCCGACAAGATTTCAGACGGCAACTGGAAAAGCCATTTGAACAACAGCCCTTCCCTCTTCGTCAACGCCGCCGCCTGGGGTCTGCTGATTACCGGCAAACTGACCGCCACAAACGACAAACAAATGAGTTCCGCACTCAGCCGCCTGATCAGCAAAGGCGGCGCACCGCTCATCCGCCAAGGCGTAAATTACGCCATGCGGCTTCTGGGCAAACAGTTCGTCACCGGACAGACCATTGAAGAAGCCCTGCAAAACGGCAAAGAACGCGAAAAAATGGGCTACCGCTTCTCCTTCGATATGTTGGGCGAAGCCGCCTACACCCAAGCCGATGCCGACCGCTACTACCGCGACTATGTCGAAGCCATCCACGCCATCGGCAAAGATGCCGCTGGCCAAGGCGTTTACGAAGGCAACGGCATTTCCGTCAAACTCTCCGCCATCCATCCGCGCTACTCGCGCGCCCAACACGGCCGCGTGATGGGAGAACTGTTGCCGCGCCTGAAAGAATTGTTCCTTTTGGGTAAAAAATACGATATCGGTATCAACATCGATGCCGAAGAAGCCAACCGCTTGGAGCTGTCTTTGGATTTGATGGAGGCACTCGTTTCCGACCCCGATTTGGCAGGCTACAAAGGCATCGGTTTCGTTGTCCAAGCCTACCAAAAACGCTGCCCCTTCGTCATCGACTACCTGATCGACCTTGCCCGCCGCAACAACCAAAAACTGATGATCCGCCTCGTCAAAGGCGCGTATTGGGACAGCGAAATCAAATGGGCGCAAGTGGACGGCTTGAACGGCTATCCGACCTACACCCGCAAAGTGCATACCGACATTTCCTACCTCGCCTGCGCGCGCAAACTGCTTTCCGCGCAAGACGCGGTATTCCCGCAATTCGCCACCCACAACGCCTACACCTTGGGCGCGATTTACCAAATGGGCAAAGGCAAAGACTTTGAACACCAATGCCTGCACGGAATGGGCGAAACCCTGTACGACCAAGTCGTCGGCCCGCAAAACCTAGGCCGCCGCGTGCGCGTGTACGCCCCGGTCGGCACGCACGAAACCCTGCTCGCCTACTTGGTGCGCCGCCTGTTGGAAAACGGCGCGAACTCGTCTTTCGTCAACCAAATCGTCGATGAAAACATCAGCATCGACCGCCTGATTAAGAGCCCGTTCGACACCATCGCCGAACAGGGCATCCACCTGCACAACGCGCTGCCGCTGCCGCGCGATTTGTACGGCAAATGCCGTCTGAACTCGCAAGGCGTGGACTTGAGCAATGAAAACGTATTGCAGCAGCTTCAAGAACAGATGAACAAAGCCGCCGCGCAAGACTTCCACGCCGCATCCATCGTCAACGGCAAAGCCCACGATGTCGGCGAAGCGCAACCGATTAAAAACCCTGCCGACCACGGAGATGTTGTCGGTACGGTCAGCTTTGCCGATGCCGCGCTTGCCCAAGAAGCGGTTGGCGCAGCCGTTGCCGCGTTCCCCGAATGGAGTGCGACACCTGCCGCCGAGCGCGCCGCCTGCCTGCACCGTTTCGCCGACCTGCTCGAACAGCACACCCCCGCGCTGATGATGCTTGCCGTGCGCGAAGCAGGCAAAACGCTGAACAACGCCATTGCCGAAGTGCGCGAAGCCGTCGATTTCTGCCGCTACTACGCAGGCGAAGCCGAAAACACCCTGCCCAAAGATGCCGAAGCCGTCGGCGCGATTGTCGCCATCAGCCCGTGGAACTTCCCGCTCGCCATCTTTACCGGCGAAGTCGTGTCCGCATTGGCGGCAGGCAACACCGTCATCGCCAAACCTGCCGAACAAACCAGCCTGATTGCCGGTTATGCCGTTTCCCTCATGCACGAAGCCGGCATCCCGACTTCCGCCCTGCAACTCGTCCTCGGCGCAGGCGATGTCGGCGCGGCGCTGACAGGCGATCCACGCATCGGCGGCGTGATTTTCACAGGCTCGACCGAAGTGGCGCGCCTGATCAACAAAGCCCTTGCCAAACGCGGCGACAATCCCGTCCTGATTGCCGAAACCGGCGGACAAAACGCCATGATTGTCGATTCCACCGCACTTGCCGAACAAGTCTGCGCCGACGTATTGAACTCCGCCTTCGACAGCGCGGGACAACGCTGCTCCGCCCTGCGCATTTTGTGCGTCCAAGAAGACGTTGCCGACCGTATGCTCGACATGATCAAAGGCGCGATGGACGAACTCGTCGTCGGCAAACCGATTCAGCTCACCACCGATGTCGGCCCCGTCATCGATGCCGAAGCGCAGCAAAACCTGTTGAACCACATCAACAAAATGAAAGGCGTTGCCAAGTCTTACCACGAAGTCAAAACCGCTGCCGATGTCGATTCCGAAAAATCCACGTTCGTCCGCCCCATCCTGTTTGAATTGAACAACCTCAACGAACTGCAACGCGAAGTCTTCGGCCCCGTCCTGCACGTCGTCCGCTACCGCGCCGACGAACTCGACAGCGTCATCGACCAAATCAACAGCAAAGGCTACGCCCTGACCCACGGCGTACACAGCCGCATCGAAGGCACGGTACGCCACATCCGCAGCCGCATCGAAGCCGGCAACGTTTACGTCAACCGCAACATCGTCGGCGCAGTCGTCGGCGTACAGCCCTTCGGCGGACACGGTCTGTCCGGCACAGGTCCCAAAGCAGGCGGTTCGTTCTACCTGCAAAAACTGACCCGCATCCCCGAATGGGTTGCCCCGACCCTGAGCCAAATCGGACAGGCGGACGAAGCCGCGCTCAAACGCCTCGAAACACTGGTTCACAAACTTCCGTTCAACGCCGAAGAGAAAAAAGCCGCAGCGGCCGCTTTGGGACACGCCCGCATCCGCACCCTGCGCCGTGCCGAAACCGTCCTTACCGGCCCGACCGGCGAGCGCAACAGCATCTCATGGCACGCGCCAAAACGCGTTTGGATACACGGCGGCAGCACGGTTCAAGCCTTTGCCGCACTGACCGAACTTGCCGCCTCCGGCGTACAGGCAGTGGTCGAACCCGACAGCCCCTTGGCTTCCTACACCGCCGACCTGGAAGGCCTGCTGCTGGTCAACGGCAAACCCGAAACCGTCGGCATCAGCCACGTTGCCGCCCTGTCTCCTTTGGACAGCGCACGCAAACAGGAACTTGCCGCCCACGACGGCGCACTCATCCGCATCCTCCCTTCGGAAAACGGACTCGACATCCTGCAAGTGTTTGAAGAAATCTCTTGCAGCGTCAACACCACAGCCGCCGGCGGCAACGCCAGCCTGATGGCGGTTGCCGACTGATTTTGCCAAAACCGCCCGAGCGCGGCCCGCGAACAAATGCCGTCTGAAAACCTTTCAGACGGCATTTTTATAGTGGATTAACAAAAATCAGGACAAGGCGACGAAGCCGCAGACAGTACAAATAGTACGGAACCGATTCACTTAGTGCTTCAGCACCTTAGAGAACCGTTCTCTTTGAGCTAAGGCGAGGCAACGCCGTACCGGTTTTTGTTAATCCACTATATTTCGTCATTCGCACAACTTAACGTTGATTACCTGCACAAGCCCAAATCGCAGCACCATCACGTTTTTACTTCATTATTTCAACTTCTTTTATTCCATCGTTCCCACGAAAACAGAAAACCAAAACAGAAACCCCAAATCCCGTCATTCCCGCACAGGCGGGAATCCAGTCCGTTCGGTTTCAGTTGTTTCTGATAAATCTTGCAGCGTTGGGTTTTTAGATTCCCGCAACTTTTCGTCATTCCCGTGAAAACGGGAATCTAGAGCGTAGGGTTGAAGAAACTGTTTTATCCGATAAGTTTCCGTGCCGACAGACCTAGATTCCCGCCTGCGCGGGAATGACGGGTTTTAAGATTACGGTGTTATCGGGAATGATGGTTCGGGTATTTCCTTACGCCCGCTCTGCTCCTGTAAACGGTAAGTGCATCAAAAATGCCGTCTGAAGATTCAGACGGCATCGGTGTCGGAGAATCAGCAAGCCGTAGGGTGGGCTTCAGCCCACCATTTCCATCAATCCCACATTTCCACCGTTTTCATCGAATCCATCGAATCCTTACCTTTCGACAATCACTGAACCGTCATTCCCGCGCAGGCGGGAATCTAGGTCTGTCGGTGCGGAAACTTATCAAATAAAATGGTTTCTCCAACCCTGCGTTCTAGATTCCCACTTTCGTGGGAATGACGGAATGTAGGTTCGTGGGAATGACGGGATCAGGTTTCCGTGCGGATGGATTCGTCATTCCCGCGCAGGCGGGAATCTAGAGTTGTCGGCACAGAAACTTATCGGGTGCAACGGTTTCTTGAGATTCCTCATCCTAGATTCCCGCCTGCGCGGGAATGACGGCGGAGAAGTTTCTGCTTTCCCGATAAATGCCCACTCTCAGGGGAATGAAGGCTGCCGTATTAAATAGCAAACGAATCATTTCAAATAAAAAAAGCCTGTCTTTCGACAGGCTTTTTGTTGATACCAATCTTTGCAGATTAGAATTTGTGGCGCAGACCGACGGTGCTGGCAGTCGATACGGTTTTGTTTGCGCCTTTGCCTTCTTGCAACCAGCCGGCAGAAACCAAGGCAGAAGTGCGTTTGGAGAAGTCGTATTCCGCACCGACGATAACTTGGTCGTAACGGTTGTCGCCGTCTGCTTTAGCAACAGTGCCTTTGAAGCCGTGGGCGTAAGAAACGCGGGGCGTTACGTTGCCGAAGCGGTATGCCACGGTAGCGGCAACTTCGGTTTGAGAGTTGTGCGAATTGGAAGCATCAGTCAATTTCGCATCTTGTTGCTGTACGGCTACGGAAGCGTACAGGGCATCGTTGTCGTAACCGCCGACCAAACGGTGAACTTGCAGTTTTTCAACAGGCTGACCAACTTTTTCTGCGCTAGTGCCTTCACCGTGTCTTTGGAACAAACCGGCGTATTGTGCGAAGAAGCCGCTGTTTTGGTAGTTCAAACCGACGTGGTAAGATTCGCCGTTTTTGCCTGAATTGTCTTTAGGCGCGTATTGCACGCTGCCGCTGAAGCCGGCAAATTCGGGAGAATCGTAGCGTACGGATGCGTAGCGGTGTTCCGGAGCGGAGATTTTGCTGACTTGCAACACGTCTTCGGTAGCGCTGCCAGATTCCCAAGCATTGACGTTGCCGCCGGCGTCTTTCAGGACGCTGTTCAGGTGACCGGCTCGGACGGTACCGAAGCCGCCTTTCAAACCGATGAAGGATTGGCGGTTGCCCCAGCCGCTGTCAGTACCGGCGATGGAGGCTTTTTGTTCCAACTGCCAAATGGCTTTCAGTCCGTTGCCGAAATCTTCTTGACCTTTGAAGCCGATTTTTGAACCGGAGTCGGCGATTTCGCTGCCGGTTTTCACTTCAGTTACTTTGCCTTCTGCATGTTTTACAGTGCGGTAAGTTTCTACGCCGGCTTTGATGGTGCCGTACAGGGTAACATCAGCCATTGCTGCAACAGGCAGGGCAGCCAGTGTCAGGGCAATCAGGGATTTTTTCATTGCTGTATTCCTTTTTTGGTTAAGAAATTTAAACGGGTCGGGCTTTCCAAGCCGCTTAGCTTTGCATTTACCGCCGAGGGGTTCGGCGATTTCATGTCTGAAACTATAAATGTTCCTGTCTGAAAAAACAAACTTCTGCCTGTTTTTGTGTGGAATCCGATGTGCATTTTGAAGGGCGGATAGAGATATTATGGGTATTTTTTGTTTTATAACATATGGTTATTTAAAATTTTTAAGATTTGCATTTTTACAACACTTACTTGGGAAGGCATTGGAGGGCATTGCAAACCGGGGGTTATAAAGACAGCAAAAAACGTACACACACGGTTTCTTTCGGAACGGGCGGATGTGAAACCCGCCCCTACAATAAAATGCCGTCTGAACCGACAGGTTCAGACTCCTGCCGGTAAAAATGGCAGCAGCAAGGTTTTCTGTTTTGAATGCCGTCTGAAAGGAGGAAAAGATTGCGGGCGAGTGTAAAACCCGACCCTGCGGCAGGATAATGAACACAATCAATTCAGACTATTCAATCAAGCAAACATTTCCTGCAATACTGCAAACAGTTTTTTAGCCGTACTGTTGTCTAAATTTCCAAGATGTTTGACCAATCTGGCTTTATCCACAGCCCTAATCTGTTCGGGCAAAAGCAAACCGTCTTTATCCTGAAAGCGGACATTGACGCGGAACGGGGCAGGACGGCTTCCGCTCGTCATAGGAACGATCAGCACAGTCTTGAGATAGTTGTGTATTTCAGGAGGAGATACTACGACACAAGGACGTGTCTTTTTGATTTCGCTTCCTACGGTCAGGTCTAAGGAGACCAGATAGATTCCGCCGCGTACTACCATATCCATTCTTTATCCGCTTCGTTTTCAATTTCGGAAAAAAAATGCTCCTGCTCGGTTTCGACAAGCATTGCGGCAGCTTCTGCCCATCCTCTGCGAACGGTAGGACAGCTTAAAATAATATTGCCCTTTTCAACTGTAACAGCCAAGCTGTCCACCGCCCCTATTTGACCCAATAATGATTTGGGCAGAATCACTCCTTGCGAGTTTCCCATTTTGCGTATGTTGAGAATCATATACGTACCATATTTACCAGTTTATGTAATAACAATGTTATTACCTTGATGAGGTAGTGTCAACATTGAAAAAGATTGCCTGACAGTTTGTACGATTTCAAAATCTCCGCGACAAGAATGTTTTAAAGCCATTCGGGGATTTGGGGGCGGACGATGCCGTATGCCTCGGGATAGTCGACGCCGGTCAGGTAAAGCCCGTCGGGCATGAAGGTCGGTGGGGCTTTGAGGCGGCTGCGTTCTTGAATCAGTGCGGCGAAGCCTTCGACGCTGAGCCTGCCGCTGCCGACATAAACGAGCGCGCCCATGATGTTGCGTACCATGTGGTGCAAAAAGGCGTTGCCGTGCAAATCGAGGCGGACGAGTCCTGCGCTTTGGGTAAGGTCGGCTCGGTAGATGGTTTTGACGGGGGATTTTGCCTGGCACTCGGCGGCGCGGAAGCTAGAGAAGTCTTGTTCGCCGATCAATAAGGCGGCAGCTCGGCGCATCGGTTCGATGTCGAGCTTGAGGTGTGTCCAGCCTGCCCTGTTTTTGAGCAGGGGGGAACGGACGGGGGCGGATTCGAGCAGGTAGCGGTAGTGCCGTCCGTATGCGTCGAAGCGGGCGTGAAATTCAGGTGCAACCTGTCGGGCATGCAAAACGGCAATGCCTTCGGGCAGGTGGGCATTTACGCCGCGCACCCATGCCTGTTGGGGACGGACGGCAGTTGTGTCGAAGTGGACGACTTGGGCGGTGGCGTGCACGCCGGTATCGGTTCTGCCGGCAACAATGGTGGAAACTGCTTCCCCTGCTATTTGGGCAAGTGCGTTTTCCAATGCCGTCTGAACGGTCGGTACGCCGTCAGCCTGTTTCTGCCAGCCGTAAAAACGGCTGCCGTCGTAGGATAGTGTCAGTGCCCAGCGTTGTTTTTGTGCGGTATCCATCGGGTTTGGGATTCGGGTAAATGTTCAGACGGCATTGTATCGCAGATTTTGCAGGGAAACGGCAAACGCCCGGGGCGCGCGGCGTTGTTTGGGGAGATGTTCGAGAGGGGGGGTGATACAGGGTGCGCCGCAGGGTGTTGCGTAACAACTGTATTTTTCACCCCGTCGGGCAAAAATACAGTTGCTACGGTTTGCCGAATCATCCGAAATACCCGCATCGTCATTCCCGCGCAGGCGGGAATCTAGACCTGTCGGCGCAGAAACTTATCGGGTGCAACGGTTTCTTGAGATTTTACGTCCTAGATTCCCGCCTGCGCGGGAATGACGGCATATCTGCGCGGGAATGACGGCATATCGGCAGGCGCAGGGTGTTTTGCATTTGATAAAAATGCCGTCTGAAGGCTTCAGACGGCATTTCTGCGGCAACCGGATTATCTCCAGACCAAGAGCGCGTGGTTGCGTTTGCCGCGCCGAAGGATGGTGTATTTGCCGAAACGTTTGTGTTCGCCTGTCAACAGATAGGCATCATCGGGGCGTTCGGCGGCGTGGTCGGGGTTGTTGGCTTCGACAGGTTTGCCGTTGAGCAAAACCGCTTTGCTGTTCACAAAGCCGCGCGCTTCTTTATTGGAGGATGCCAAACCGGTTTTTACCAAGGCTTCGACGACATTGATGCCGTCTGAAACTTCAAATGCGGGCAGGCCGTCGAGGGCGAGCTGTTCGAAGTCGCTTTCGGTGAGCCGGCTTTGGTCTTCTGCAAACAGGCTTTCGGAAATGCGCTGCGCGGCTTGCAGGGCTTCTTCGCCGTGAATCAGGCGGGTCATTTCTTCGGCGAGGATGCGTTGCGCTTCGGGCTTGCTGCCGCTGGCTTGGTCTTTCGCTTCGACGGCATCGATTTCTTCGACAGACAAGAAGGTAAAGTATTTCAGGAATTTATACACATCGGCATCGGCGACCTTCAGCCAGAATTGGTAGAACTGGTACGGCGAGGTTTTTTTCGCGTTCAGCCATACCGCGCCGCCTTCGGTTTTGCCGAATTTGGTGCCGTCTGATTTGGTTACCAAAGGCAGGGTCAGTCCGAACACTTGTTTTTGGTGCAGGCGGCGGGTCAGGTCGATGCCGGCGGTGATGTTGCCCCATTGGTCGGAACCGCCGATTTCCAAAACCGCGCCATGGCGTTTGTTCAACTCGGCGAAGTCGTAACCTTGCAGCAGGGAATAAGCGAACTCGGTGAAGGAGATGCCTGCGCCGTCGCGGTCGATGCGCTGTTTGACGGATTCTTTGTTCAGCATAGCGTTGACGGAGAAATGCTTGCCGATGTCGCGCAGGAAGTCGAGGCAGTTCATTTTGCCGAACCAGTCGGCGTTGTTCGCCATAACGGCGGCGTTTCCGCCTTCAAAGCTCAAGAAAGGGGTCAGTTGGTTGCGGATGCTTTCTACCCAGCCGGCAACGGTTTCGGCGGAATTGAGGCTGCGTTCGGCGGCTTTGAAGCTGGGGTCGCCAATCATACCGGTCGCGCCGCCCACTAAGGCAATCGGCGTATGCCCCGCCTGTTGGAAACGGCGCAATGCCAAGACGGGCAGCAGGTGTCCGATGTGCAGGCTGTCGGCGGTGGGATCGAAACCGCAGTAAAGGGCGATTTTTTGTTCGTTCAACAAAGCGTCTAAGGCTTCGATGTCGGTGGTTTGCGCGATTAGGCCGCGCGATTGCAGGTCTTGAATGACGCTCATCGGTCTCTTTCAAAAAAATTAGCGGTTTTGCAAACCGCCGATTGTAACAAATTTAATCGGATCAATGGTTATGGCGCGTATCGAGAAACCGTTGTTTTTCGGAAAAACGCTTTGCCAATTCTGTGCCGCCGTAAGGGTTGATGTGGTCTTTGTCCGAGTAAACCGGCAATCCGCCGATTTGGAAATCTGCGGGGATATAGGCGGCGGCATCAATAACATAGACGTTGGGGTATTTGGCTGCCAATTCCCTGATGCGGGCATTGGCTTTCAGGGTGCTTTCGTCGTCCGGATGCAGGGTTTGGCGGTAGCCCGGTATGCGGAAAGACAAGATATAGGCACGTTGTACGTTGTAAGACGAGGCAAGGTTGTCCGCCATCAGGTAAACGGCTTGTTTTTCGGACGAGAGTTTGTGCAGCATACGGTCGAATTTTTGGAAAAAACCGGCATCGTAGGCAAGGGAGCGGCTGTTTTCGGGCATCTGGCTGCCCCAGCGCATCGCCAAAACCACTTTTGAATACCGGGGCAGGTGTTCTTCGGCATAGCGGTAAACGGCGCGGCAGGCGGCCCAGTTTTGGAACACACGGGACGCGTAGCCTTCCACATAGGCGCAGGCGTCGGCGGAAACCATAGTGGCGGACCATTTTTCTTTTTTGCCCACGGCATCGAAGAATGTTTTGTAATGGTCGGCGTGGGAGTCGCCCAAAACCAGCAGTTCCGGCTGTTTTTCCGTATCCCCCCATAGGCATTGTTTGTCGGTATTGTTGTGGCAGGAGGTGTTGGAACGCGTCAGCCCCAAGCGGTCGTATTGCGCCATAAACGGCAGCCTCATCGCGAAAAACGAGCCCGCGCCCAAAATGAGCATAGGCAAGGCATAAATCCATAAAACGGATTGTGCGAACGAACCTTTCCATTTTTTAAACGGCTTTTCGATGCAGTGATAAGAAATCAGGGAAAGCAGCAATATCAGGACGATTGCTGCCGCCGGCGAATAAGGCGGCAGGTTGTCCGGGCCGATATAGCGCATAAAGGCCAATATCGGCCAATGCCACAGATAAAGCGAATAGGAAATCAAGCCGATGGCAACGGTGATTTTCCATTGGAAAAATTTTTTAAGCGGGTGTTCGTAATGATTGAAATAAATCAGCGCGGCAACAGCCAGACAGGGAATCAAAGCGGCGGGTCCCGGGAAGTAGGCGGTTTGTTCCGAATAGACAAACAGGCAGGCGGACAGTATGCACGCGGAAAACAATGCGCCGGCGGCGGCACAGCGTCTGCCGACGGCAGGTTGCCGCTGTTGCCGGCAGCGCATCCACACGGCGGTCAGCGATCCTATCAGTAATTCGCAGGCGCGCAGGTGGGGCAGGTAATATTTATCGAGCGCGGAAGGCATAAAGGAAGCGGCAAGGCTTAAGGCGCACAGTGCGGCGAGGAAGCCGAACTGTACGCGCGGGCTTTTGCGGGCGACAAGCAGCAGCAATATCGGAAAAACAAAGTAAAATTGTTCTTCGACCGACAAAGACCAGATGTGCAGCAGGGGCTTTTCTTCCTGCGCGGGATCGAAATAGTCCTTGCCCCTTGCAAAATACAGGTTGGAGGCGAAACCCAAGGCGGTCAGCGCGGATTTCCACAAAAGAAAGAAATCATCTTTGGTGAATAAAAAGAAGCCGCCTGCCAGCGTTGCCGCCAATACGGCGAAAAATGCGGGCAGAATCCGCTTGATGCGGCGGATATAAAATGCCTTA
>NZ_CAUIZY010000011.1:0-60378 GCF_962747855.1 Neisseria blantyrii | reverse complement strand
AGGATTAAGGGGGTATTGGGGTAGAATTAGTGGATATTTGAAACGAAAACAGCCGAAAACCTGTGTTGGGGGGTTCGGCTGTTGGGGGAAAAGGAATTTTGCAAAGGTCTCAAACCGACAAAATCATTCCGCCATTGACCGTGTATTTGCGGTTTTAGGGATGGGGTAGCTGGTATTTTTTGCGGGTTAAAGTGGAACAGTGCAGATTGGCGGGATGAAGCCCGCCATTCAGGTTTGCGAACGCCCTGTACGTTGCGGATGTGTATTTGGAATCGGCAGGGAATTTGAATTTGAATTGGTAAAAGCGGTATGGAACGATGAGATTCGGCCCGCCGCATCCTTAAAAACGCATCGGGTTGCGGACATAAATCGGCAAAATGGTTGTCATCGTTAAGCGGGAATGCCGTTCTACCGTTTGTGTTTTTGCATTAATAAGGATGGTGCGGATTGGTGGAATTGGTGGGATAAAGCCCGCCTTACGAAAATGTCCTGCGGATTTATGTTTTTACCGAAACTAAAAATAATTGGCGCAACCCTGCAATCTGCTGGAAACGGTCTGCCGTTACAACCCGGTTTTGTTTTTGAGGGGGAGTTTGACATGGGGTTTGGCGGGTTTCGGGGCTTCTTTCAAACCGAGTTCGATTTGCTGGACTTCGCTCAAGAGGTTGCTCCAGTCGCCTTTTTTGTACCACTCGCGCCCGTCCAGCTCAATGGGGTGTTGGATGCGCTCGCAGCCGTTGCCGCACTGCAAATCGTCTTCGCGGCAATATTTGTCGCAACCCCAGCAGATGCGCTCCGGATTTTTTGGGGAAATGGGGAATTTTTTCGCCATGATATGTGCCTCGTTTTTTTTATTGGATGAAATTATAGGGGATATGGCGGCGGCGGTTTCGGGTTTATACGGTTTTTACGCGCGGGTGTTAAGGTTTGTGAAATGCTGTATGAGGCGGTTTCGGTATTTTATACGGTAGATGTGTCAAGCGCGGGGGTGTTTTTTGGGGATAAGGTGGGGGAGTTGGTAGGATGGGTGGATGGGTGGGCTGAAGCCCACCGCTACGGCTTTCTATAAAAATACCTAAACCGTCATTCCCACGAACCTACATTCCGTCATTCCCACGAAAGTGGGAATCTAGGACTCGGGACTAGAGAAACCTTTTTACCCGATAAGTTTCCGTGCTGACAGGTCTGGATTCCCACTTTCGTGGGAATGACGGCGGAGGGTGGATGATGCCGTCTGAAACTTCACCATTTCCGTCATTCCCGCAACCCTTCGCCATTCCCGTGAAACCGGGAATCTAGAACCTCAAACTTTCAGATAATCTTTAAATATTGCCGCTGCCCGAAGGTCTGGATTCCCACTTTCGTGGGAATGACGATTTGGAAATTACCCAAAACCCAAAAACAACTGAAACCGAACACACTGGATTCCCGCCTGCGCGGGAATGACGGCATCGGTCTGCCGTTTTCAGACGGCATTTCGGCTCAATCCAGCAGTGCGTCCACAAACACGCGTGCGTCAAACGGACGCAAATCGTCTATACCCTCGCCCACGCCGATGTAGCGGACGGGAACTGGACGGTCGGAGGCAAGCGCGGCGAGGATGCCGCCTTTTGCCGTGCCGTCGAGTTTGGTAACGATAAGCCCCGTCAGCCCCAATGCGTCGTCAAAGGCTTTGACTTGGTTGACGGCGTTTTGCCCGATGTTGGCATCAAGCACGACGATGATTTCGTGCGGCGCGTCGGGCATGGCTTTTTGCAACACACGCTTCACTTTTTTGATTTCTTCCATCAAGTGAAGCTGCGTGGGCAGGCGGCCGGCGGTGTCGGCAAGCACAATGTCGATGCCGCGCGCTTTGGCGGCTTGGACGGCATCGAAACAGACGGCGGCGGAATCGCCCGTGGTTTGCGAAATGACGGTTACGTTGTTGCGCTCGCCCCAAGCTTGAAGCTGCTCACGCGCGGCGGCACGGAAAGTATCGCCTGCCGCCAGCAATACGGATTTACCCTGCGCTTGGAAATATTTGGCGAGTTTGCCGATAGACGTGGTTTTGCCCGCGCCGTTGATACCGGCAAGCATAATCACGAAAGGCTCTTTGGTTTCGGGCAAGACCAGCGGTTTTTCCAACGGCTTAATCAAGTCGTACAAAGCTTCTTTCAATGCGCCGCGCAACTCGTTGCCGTCTTTCAGCCCCTTGAGGCTGACGCGGTTGCGCACGTCTTTCATCAGGTATTCCGTCGCTTCCATGCCCATGTCGCTGGTAATCAGCACGGTTTCCAGCTCTTCGTACAAATCTTCGTCGATTTGCCCGCCGCCGAACACGCCCGCCAGCGATTTCGCCATTTTGTCGCGCGATTTGGTCAAACCCTGTTTTAAACGCGCCGCCCAGCTCGGTTTGGATTCTCCGGTTGGCGCGGCGGCTTCAGACGGCATCTCGGCAACGGTTTCTTGAACCTGCTCGACAGCTTCGCTAACTGCCTCAACAGCTTCTTCCTTGACCGCTTCAGCCTGTTCCGCTGCTTCCTCAACAGCATCGGCTACTTCAGACGGCATCGCGGCAACGGTTTCTTCTGTGGATTCAACGCGTTCCGCTTCTTTTTCAACCGCTTCAGACGGCATTGCGCCTGCCGCCGCCGTCCCTTCCGCTTTTTCGGCGGTGTTTTCCCGATTTGTTTCAAACTCTTGGGAAACGGCGGCTTCGGCGCGGTCTGCGGTTTCGGCGGCGGTTTCCGGAATACGGGGTTCTCCCTGGGCGGGCGTTTCCTGTTTTTTCTTGCGACGGAAGAAGCTGAACATTGAATTTTCCTTTTAATTTTAGAAACTTGAAATAGGGCGTATTGTAGCGTATTTTACGCGGCAAGGTTGTCTGAAAATCCGGGCTGTAAGGTTTCGGCATCTCAAACGTCTAATCATACAAACCGTCCACACAGGAAACATCAAAATGAAACACCGTACTTTCTTTTCCCTTTGCGCCAAGTTCGGCTGCCTGCTTGCGCTGGGCGCATGTTCGCCCAAAATTGCCGATGCCGAAGCCGCGACCGTGCCGCACACTTTGTCCACATTAAAAACCGCGGACAACCGCCCCGCAGACGTTTATTTGCAAAAAGGCAAACCGACGCTGATTAAATTCTGGGCGAGCTGGTGTCCTTTGTGTTTGTCCGAACTGGGGCAGACCGAAAAATGGGCGCAGGATGCAAAATTCAGCTCCGCCAACCTGATTACCGTCGCCTCCCCGGGCTTTTTGCACGAGAAAAAAGACGGTGACTTCCAAAAATGGTATGCCGGTTTGAACTATCCCAAGCTGCCCGTCGTTACCGACAACGGCGGCACGATCGCCCAAAGCCTGAATATCGGCGTTTACCCCTCGTGGGCGTTAATCGGTAAAGACGGCGACGTGCAGCGCATCGTCAAAGGCAGCATCAACGAAGCGCAGGCATTGGCGTTAATCCGCGACCCGAATGCCGATTTGGGCCGTCTGAAAAATTCGTTCTACAAACCCGACACACAGAAAAAGGATTCAGCAATCATGAATACGCGCACCATTTACCTCGCAGGCGGCTGCTTCTGGGGCTTGGAAGCCTATTTCCAACGCATAGACGGCGTGGTTGACGCGGTATCCGGCTACGCCAACGGCAAAACGAAAAATCCGAGCTACGAAGACGTGTCCTACCGCCATACGGGTCACGCCGAAACCGTCAAAGTTACCTACGATGCCGACAAACTCAGCCTCGACGACATCCTGCAATACTATTTCCGCGTCGTCGATCCGACCAGCCTCAACAAACAAGGCAACGACACCGGCACGCAATACCGCAGCGGCGTGTACTACACCGACCCTGCCGAAAAAGCCGTCATCGCCGCCGCCCTCAAACGCGAGCAGCAAAAATACAAACTTCCCCTCGTTGTTGAAAACGAGCCGCTGAAAAACTTCTACGATGCCGAGGAATACCATCAGGACTACCTGATTAAAAACCCCAACGGCTACTGCCACATCGACATCCGCAAAGCCGACGAACCGCTGCCGGGCAAAACCAAAGCCGCCCCGCAAGGCAAAGGTTTCGACGCGGCAACGTATAAAAAACCAAGTGCCGCCGAACTCAAACGCACCCTGACCGAAGAGCAATACCAAGTTACCCAACACAGCGCGACCGAATATGCCTTCAGCCACGAATACGACCATCTGTTCAAACCCGGCATTTATGTGGACGTTGTCAGCGGCGAACCCCTGTTCAGCTCCGCCGACAAATTCGATTCCGGCTGCGGCTGGCCGAGCTTCACGCGCCCGATTGATGCAAAATCCGTTACCGAACACGATGATTTCAGCTTCAATATGCGCCGCACCGAAGTCAGAAGCCGCGCCGCCGATTCGCACTTGGGACACGTCTTCCCCGACGGTCCGCGCGACAAAGGCGGGCTGCGCTACTGCATCAACGGCGCGAGCCTGAAATTCATCCCGCTGGAACAAATGGACGCGGCAGGCTACGGCGCGTTGAAAGGCAAAGTGAAATAATCCGCACCGCCGCCCAACCCGACAAAATGCCGTCTGAAACCCGAAACGTTTCAGACGGCATTTTTTATCCGATGGGGATTGTGTTCAGACGGAGATTTTGTTCAGACGGCATCGCCGCCGTTTTCAATCAGCACAGCCAACCTTTCCAACGCAAAGGCGACCGCCTGCGCGCGGACGGATTCGCGGCTGCCGTCAAAACGGCGTATTTCTTCGCAACTTCCGCCCGGAAAGGCAAACCCGAACCAAACCGTGCCGACGGGTTTGCTTTCGCTGCCGCCGCCCGGACCGGCGATGCCGGAAATACCGACGGCGTAATCCGCCTGCGCCACGGCTTTCGCGCCTCGCGCCATCTCGCGGACGGTTTGGCGGCTGACCGCGCCGTGTTCGAGCAGGGTTTCGGGCAACACGCCCAAGCGGTCTTCTTTGGCTTTATTGCTGTATGTTACAAAACTCTGGTCGAACCATTGCGAACTGCCTGCAACGCTTGTGAATGCGGCGGCAAGCATTCCGCCCGTGCAGGATTCGGCACAGCTTACGGTTTGACGTTTTTTCGTCAGGTTTCGGGCGATGGTGTGCAATGCGTCCATTTCCCACTCCCCTTTCAGACGGCGTTTAAGAATTGATGATGTGTATGTCGCGTTGCGGGAACGGGATGTTGATATTGACTTTGCGGAGGTTTTCGACCACTTGTTCGTTCAAGTCGCATTGCAGCGTCCAGCGGTCCGACTCGTGTGCCCAGGCCCACAGTGTGATTTCGATGGCGTTGTCGCCCAAGGCGGTGATGTAGGCGGCGGCCTGCCGCTCTTCGTTTTGAATGCTCAAGGGGTGTTCGGTGGCGGCTTTCAACACCGCCTCTTTCGCCACTTTCAAATCGCAGTTGTAATCGACGCCGACAACCACTTGGGCGCGGCACAGCGGCAGTGTGGAACGGTTGACGATGCTGTTGCCCATCACCACGCTGTTGGGCAGCACGACTTCTTCGTTGTCGGTCGTCCGCAAAGAAGTCTGCACCATTTTGATTTCCCGGACAAACCCTTCAAAACCGCCGACGCGGATAAAGTCGCCGACTTTGAACGGGCGGAACAGGATAATCAGCGCGCCGGCGGCAAAGTTGGACAGTTGGTCTTTCAGGGACAACGCCACCGCCAAACCCGCGCCGCCGATTAAGGCGGTTACGGATGTTGTGGAAACGCCCAACCGACCCAATGCGGCAATAATCACCAAAATCAATAAGCCGATATTGGCAACATTACACAAAAAGCTAATCAGCGTGGCATCGACCTTGGCGCGCGTCATCGCTGCCCTCATCACGGCGACAATGCGTTTCGCCGCCCATTTCCCAATCAGGAAAATAAGCAGCGCGGCGGCAAGGTTCAGCCCGAACGCCCACGCCTTTTCAGCCAGATGCTCCCAGCCGGAAACACTCATCAGGTGTAAAAAATCAAATTGTTTGAAGTCCATTGTTTTTCCTCTCGATCGAACATCCGCCCCGTGCTGCGGAATCGGCACCGGTGTAAAAATGCCGTCTGAAGCCCTGCGGGGCGGCATGCTTGTTTTATTTCAAAACCGTCCTGATCCAACGGGAAACCCATCCGCGCTGGTTCGCATCAATATCGCGCTGCGCGGGGGCGGTGGTGTACGTCGGTGCTTGTGCAAAACGGAACACATCAGGCAGGCGCGTGTTTTTGACGGCGGGGTAAACCCACATTTCGGACGGAACCGCCTGCTGCACTTCCCGACTTTGCAGCCATTGCACCAGTTTTGCCGCCAACTGCGGCTGTTTCGCACCCTTCAAGACCGCCGCGCCTTCGACTTGGCGGAATACGCCGCCTTTTAAAAACAGGTTGCCCGTCGGCGGCTCGCTGTACTTGCCTTTGGAAAAATACACTTCCGCCGCTGGGCTGGCGGCATAACCGACCACCAGCGGATACGCGCCGCCGTTGTGCGAAAAGTCGGTGTAATACGCCTCGCTCCAGCCTTTGGCGACCTTCACGCCGTTCTGCCGCATCTGTGCCCACCATTTGAACGCGCCTTCTTCGCCCATCCCGCTGATGTTCGCCATCAGGAAGCCCAAGCCGGGGGACGACGTGGCGGGGGACGGCACGACCAATAGGTTTTTATATTCGGGGCGGGTCAAATCCTGCAGGGTTTGCGGCAGGGGCAGCTTTTTGCCTTCAAACCATTTTTTGTCGTAATTGATGGACACATAGCCGTAATCGACCGCCAAAGCCGAAGGCAGCCCGACCGCGACGGGGGCGGATCCGGGTTGCGCCGCCGCCAAAATACCCATTTCCCGCGCCTTGCCGATATTGGCGTTGTCCAAACCGTACACCGCGTCGGCAATCGGGTTGGCACGGCTCAAAATCAGTTTGTTGAGCATTTCGTTCGCGCCGCCCGCCTGAATAATCGACACCTTCGCATTGTTTGCCCGCTCGAAGCGCGCAATCAGCCCTTTGGGCAGGCTGAACGACTTATGCACCGCCAGCCTGACTTCCGTCTGCGCCTGCAGGTATGCCGAAACCGCCAGCAGCGGCAGCAGCCAAATTTTCTGTTTCATTCCGAGTCCTCCTCTATTCGCTGTAAAATAACATTCTAACAAATTTTCACGGTTCAAAATGCAAGAAAACCCGACCGTGTGGCTGTTCGACCTCGACAACACGCTGCACGATGCCGACGCAGGCATCTTCACACTCATCAACCGCTCTATGACACGCTATATGGCACGCCGCCTCAAACTCTCCGAATCCGCCGCGTCCGACCTGCGTCAAGACTATTGGCACCGTTACGGCGCAACGCTCGCCGGACTGCAAATCCACCATCCCGAAATTGACATTGCGGAATTTTTACGCGAAAGCCATCCGGTCGATGCAATCCTGACCAAGCTGCACGGCATGGAGGACACGGAACACACCCTATGCCGTCTGAACGGGCGCAAGGCGGTTTTTTCCAACGGTCCGTCGTTTTACGTCCGTGCCGTTGTCGGCGCACTCGGTTTGGAAAACTGTTTCGACGCACTGTTCGGCACGGATGATTTCGGCCTGCTCTACAAACCCAATCCGCAAGCCTATCTCAATGTCTGCCGCCTGCTGGACGTACCGCCCGAATGCTGCATTATGGTGGACGACAGCGCGGACAACCTGCATCAGGCAAAAGCATTGGGCATGAAAACCGTCTGGTTCGGTGCAAAATCCCACGCGCTACCCTTTATCGATGCCTGCGCACGCGATATGGCGCAACTGGCACAGTATGCAGAAACTTTGTCAGAACGCCGCCAAAATCATTACAATACCCCCTAAATCCTGAAAATACGAAAGAAAAGCCATGCGTAAAACCTTCCTTATCCTGATAACTGCCGCCGCCGCCCTTTTGTCGGGCTGCGCGTGGGAAACTTATCAAGACGGCAACGGCAAGACCGCCGTCCGTCAAAAATATCCTGCCGGTACACCCGTTTATTACCAAGACGGCAGCTACTCGAAAAATATGAACTACAACCAATACCGCCCCGAACGCCATACCGTGTTACCCAACCAAACCGGCAACAACGCCGACGAAGAGCATCGCCAACACTGGCAAAAACCAAAGTTTCAAAACCGATAAACCCGCCCGATGCCGTCTGAAGCCGCTTCAGACGGCATCGCACAGGAAAACGCTATGCCACACAATACTTTAAACATCGTCATCCTCGCCGCAGGCAAAGGCACGCGCATGTATTCGCAAAAGCCCAAGGTTTTACACGAAATCGGCAGCGAAACAATGCTTGAGCGCGTTATCGACACCGCTGCCGCACTGAATCCGCAAAACATCTGCGTCGTCATCGGACACGGCAAAGAGCAAGTTTTAGACACCGTCAAACGCAATGTCGTTTGGGTCGAACAAACCGAACAGCTCGGCACCGGCCACGCCGTCAAAACCGCCCTGCCGCACCTGTCTGCCGAAGGCCGCACGCTGGTGTTGTACGGCGACGTTCCCCTGATTGACGTTGAAACCCTCAAAACCCTGCTCGAAGCCGCAGGCGACGAAGTCGGGCTGTTGACTGATGTTCCCACCGACCCGACAGGCTTGGGGCGCATCATCCGTGACGGCAACGGCAGCGTAACCGCCATTGTCGAAGAAAAAGACGCAAGTGCCGCCCAAAAAGCCATCCGCGAAATCAACACAGGCATCCTCGTCCTGCCCAACGCCAAACTGGAAAACTGGCTGAACAGCCTTTCCAGCAACAATGCCCAAGGCGAATACTATCTGACCGACCTCATCGCCAAAGCCGTTTCAGACGGCATCAAAGTCCGCCCCGTCCGAGTGCGCGCCTCCCACCTCGCCGCCGGCGTGAACAACAAACTCCAGCTCGCCGAACTCGAACGCATCTTCCAAACCGGACAGGCGCAAGAATTGCTCAAAGCAGGCGTTACCCTGCGCGATCCGGCGCGTTTCGATTTGCGGGGTCGTCTGAAACACGGACAGGATGTCGTGATTGATGTGAACTGTATCTTTGAAGGCGAAGTCGAAATCGGCGACAACGTCGAAATCGGCGCAAACTGCGTCATCAAAAACGCCAAAATCGGCGCAAACAGCAAAATCGCCGCCTTCTCCCACCTCGAAGACTGCGAAGTCGGCGAAAACAACCGAATCGGCCCATACGCCCGCCTGCGTCCGCAAGCACACCTTTCAGACGACGTACACGTCGGCAACTTCGTCGAAATCAAAAACGCCGCCATCGGCAAAGGCACCAAAGCCAACCACCTCACCTACATCGGCGATGCCGAAGTCGGCAGCAAAACCAACTTCGGCGCAGGTACGATTATTGCCAACTACGACGGCGTGCACAAACACAAAACCGTCATCGGCGACGAAGTGCGCATCGGTTCAAACTGCGTACTGGTTGCCCCTGTCACACTGGGCAACAAAGTAACCACAGGCGCAGGCAGCACGATTACCCGCAATGTCGAAGACAACAAACTCGCCCTCGCCCGCGCCCGCCAAACCGTCATCGAAGGCTGGAAGCGTCCCGAAAAAACAAGCAATTTAGCGAAGTAACAGGTATTCCAAATATTTCTGATAAATATAAAGAACAAGGAGTAAAAAAATGAAAGTAATCACTATTACATTGTTTACTAGCTGCATACTATCTGGATGCTATGGGCTTGAATATGGAATGAGTGGCGGCATTCCTCATGATGACTGGGCAAGAGGTAGCCATGTTAGTCAAGCCAAAGCAGATGCTGCGTGGAAAGAATGTTCTGACAAATATATGTGGAATGGTGGTTCAATATTAGTAGAACAATGTATGAATGATAAAGGACTAATACGTTTATCTGAAATACGTCGTAGGCAAAAGATAGCAGAAACACAAAGAGCAGTAATTAAGTAACAATAATGAAATACTACTGTTCCCGAACAAAGACCGTGTTTTAAGATTGCGCCGATTTGCCCATACGTTTCAACACACAGGACGACACATAAAGCGTCGCCCTATGAAATGCCGGACAGGCATCGTCCGATTATTTGGCGAGATGGTTTTATTCAACCCCATCCCTGTTCCGACACCGTTTTGAAACACAGGTAAAACCCGACAATGCCGTCTGAAACCGGTTTCAGGTTTCAGACGGCATCCCGAAACAAACATCCGATAAGGACGGCAAACCATGTCATTACCCCCATGCCCGCAATGCGCCTCCGAATACACCTATGAAGACGGCAGACAATACATCTGCCCCGAATGCGCCCACGAATGGAATGAAACCGAATCCGCCGCCGACCTTGAGGCGGAAGTGCTCGATGCCAACGGCGCGGCACTGCAAAACGGCGACACCGTCATCCTCATCAAAGACCTCAAGGTAAAAGGCAGCTCGATGACGATCAAACAAGGTACAAAAGTCAAAGGCATACGCCTACAGGAAGGCGATCACAACATCGCCTGCAAAATCGACGGCAGCGCGATGAATTTAAAATCTGAATTCGTCAAAAAAGCCTGACCGCCCAAACAGTAAAATGCCGTCTGAACCCCTTATCGGATTCAGACGGCATTTGTCCGTCAGGCAGGTTTATACGCCCAGCAGCCCTTGTCCCAAGAAGCCGCCTTTTTCCACGCCAGGCAGCACGAAGAAATAGCCGCCGCCGAAGGGGCTGATGTATTCTTCCAGCGGTTCGCCGTTGAGGAGGTTTTGCACGAAGATGAATCCGTCGGCAAGGTTTGCCTGATAGCAGACGAACACCAGCCCGACATCAAGCTGTCCGCTTGAGGCGAGTCCGCGCGAATAGCTGTAGGCGCGGCGGAAGAGGCGGTGTTTTTTGAGGAATTCGGGATCGCGCGGATTCGCCAGGCGTATATGGCTGTCTTTGGGCGTGGTATTGCCCTCGGGGTCTTTGGCAAAATCCGGTTGGTCGGCTTCTTTTTTACCGTCCATCGGCGCGCCGCTGTATTTGCGCCGCCCGAAAATGTCGGTTTGCTCTTGAAGCGGCGTCCTGTCCCAAAATTCGACAAAGTGGCGGATAAGGCGGACTGCCTGATAGCTGCCGTTTTTCGCCCACTCCGGTTCGTCAAGGCTGTTGGCGGCCACACCCGTCCACAAAACCTCGTCGGCGGTTTTAGGATCGGAAACCTTGGGGTTGCCCGTGCCGTCGCGGAAGCCCAACAGGTTGCGCGCCGCCATTGCGCCGGGTTCGGATTTAGGCTGCCATCCGTCGATACTCCAGCGGATAACGGCGGTTTGGGCGGTGTGTTTTATGATGTCGCGCAGGGCGGCTTGGCAGGTTTCGGGGGTGAAGGCGCAGATTTGCAGGCTCAAATCGCCGTCGCACCAGCTTTTTTGCAGCTTATCGTTGGAGAAGTCGCGCATTTCCTGCAAATGAACCGGTTTTTTGTCTTTGAGTCCGAATCGGCCGTCAAACAAGCTGCTGCCCACCCCCACGGTAACGGTCAACCCGTCGGGGTTGAAGGCTTTGCCCAAAATGCCGCTGCCGGCGGGTGGAAGTTTGTCGTCGCCGTCTTGGTATTCGCCGCCTTGGGTGAGAAACTCGATGCGGGCGGTCAGTGTGCGGAACAGGTTTTCCAGTTGCTTGGCACTTTGCGCGGTTACGTCGAAGGCGCACATAATGGAAAACGCCTGCTGCGGCGTAACGATGCCTGCCTGATGTTCGCCGTAGCAGGGATAAGCTTGGGGCGAGTGTTGGCTTTCAGCGGTGCGTTCGGCGGTTTCGCCCTGTTTTTTGCCGCCGAGATAACCTCCGATTGCGCCGACTGCTCCGGCTGCGATCGCAGTTTTAAAGAGAGTGCGCCTGGTCGGTTGTGTCGGGTTATTCGTACTCATGTTTTATCCTTTGTTTAAACTCTGTATCCGATACGGCGGAACGCGGGGAACGGAAACCTCCGCCTTTTTCAATACCTTTCCGGTTTTGCAGATAAAATTTCAGACGGCATCTGTCGCCAAATGCCGTCTGAACGCTTAAGGCTTATTTCAAACCGAGTATGCCGCGAAGTTGGGCAAGGTCTTCGGCAAGCGCGTTGACAGGGGCTTGTAACGCTTTGCGGTCGGCCTCGCTCAGCTTGTCGTAGGTTTCAAAACCGTCTTTGGTGCGGTATTTCGCCAGAATTTCGTTGACCTGTTTGAAGTTGGTATCGGTTTTTTCCAACAAGGCTTTATTTTTGGCCTCGATCAGCGGACGGAACAAATCGACGATTTTTTTAGATCCGTCCACATTAGCTTGGAAATCGCTCAAATCGGTGTGGCTGTACCGGTCTTCTTCGCCGCTGATTTTACTGCCCGCCACTTCTTCAATCAGTTCGGACGCGCCGCCGACCACTTTGCCCGGAGGGAACGCCAATGCGTCGATTTCTTTTTGCAGGGCTTCGACATCGGTCATCAGCTTGGCTGCAATCTCCTTCACGCCGGATACGTCTTTTTCTACCCAAAGGGCGTGTTCGATACGGTGGAACCCGGTAAACCCGGCATCTTTCGCACCGTCTTTGAAGTCGTCTTCACGCGCATCGATGACAGGGTCGAGTTCGCTGAAAAGCTCGGCAATCGGTTCGATGCGTTCGTAATGGACGCGGGTGGCGGCGAACAGGGATTTCGCCTTTTCAATGTCGCCTGCTTTGACGGCTTCGGTAAAGGTTTTGGTTTTCGCCACCAGCTCTTTGACTTCGCCTTGAACGTAGGCTTTATAGTCGGCGAGCGGTTGGGACAGTTTTTCCAAATCCGCTTCATTGGCGGTGTCTTTAAAGCCGCTGTCGGTAACCACCAACTTGCCGCGCGGATTGGTCAAAAGGCCGCAGGTCATTTCGTATTCGCCCGGCAGCAGGGTTACAGTCATTTTGTCGGAAAGCCCGGGGGCGATGTTTTCGCGCTCGTCCACCACCATCACACCCTTCAGGATTTCCCATTCGAGCTTGCGGCCGCTGTTGTTTTTAATGTTGAACACAACCTGTCCGCTCGGTACGGTCAGATTCATCGGTTCGCAGGCATTGTCGTTGACGGCGATACTGACCGAACCGCCTTCGTTGGCGGCTTGCGCCTCACCGGACGCGGCCGGCGCGGCTTTCTCCGCTTCCGGCGGCTGGCAAGCAGTCAAACCTAAGGTAAGCATCACGGACAATGCAGTCAAATTGAGTTTTCTCATTTCAGCTCCTCTTTACGGGTTAAAGTTTCAGACGACCTACTGCCGCGTAAAAACCAAGTCATGACGGGAATAAGGTACAGCAGCCAAACCAAGGCCTCGCCCTGCGTCGGATGGTCGGTATAGCCGAAAAATCCGCCAAGCAGCACGCCCAACGGACTGTCTTCGTGCAAATATTTTGATGAGTCGAACACAATATCCTGAAGCGCGTTCCAAATGCCTGCTTCGTGCAGCGCACGCAGCGAACCGGCAAGCAGACCGGCAGCAACGACAATCAGAAACGCCCCTGTCCAACGGAAAAACTTCGCCAGATTCAGGCGCATCCCGCCCTGATAAATCAACGCGCCAATCACGGCGGCAGCCAAAACCCCCGCTACCGCACCAGCCGGCATCTGCCACGTCGGGCTCTGTTTGAATACGGCAAGCAGGAAAAAAACGCTCTCCAGACCTTCGCGCGCCACGGCAAGAAACGCCATACCGACCAAGGCCCATCCTTGACCGCTGCCACGGTTCAAAGCCGCCTGCACGGAGTCCTGAAGCTGCTGCTTCATCGAACGCGCCGCCTTTTTCATCCATAAAATCATATAAGTCAGCATCGCGACGGCAACCAAACCGATAATACCGACGACGAACTCCTGCTGCTTCTGGGGAATCTCGCCCGTTGCCGAATGGATGCCGTATCCGATACCCAAACACATCAAAGAAGCAAGGACAACCCCGAACCAGACCTTAGGCATCAGTTTGGAATGTCCGGACTGTTTCAAAAAACCCGCAACGATACCGACAATCAGTGCAGCTTCGATACCCTCGCGCAACATAATTAAAAAAGCAACCAGCATAAGTATCAGTTTATAAGTAAATGGACGGTATATTATCAGGACATTTATATGACTTGTAAATAAGAATACAAACTATTTTGCCATATTTTTTTCAAACTACCCCACCGCCGGAAAACTTCAGGGCTGTGTTAAAATCTCCTTTTTCAAACCTTTAAAAAATCAGTTGCTTGAAAATCCGACTCAAGTATTTCAACGTCATTGCCCATTATGAAAAAACACCTGTTTCAAACGGCACTATTCAGCATGGTTGCCGCCATTCTTGCCGCCTGTCAAAGCAAAAGCATCCAACCCCTCCCGATTCCTGATACATCCGTTATTCAAGGCCCCGACCGCCCTGCGGGTACCCCTTTTCCTGTCGGCACTACGGTTTCAGGCGGAGGGGCGGTTTACACGGCGGTTCCTCACGACAGCCTGCCGCACTGGAGCGCGCAAAACTTTACCCAGAGCCTACAGTCTTTCCGGCTTGGCTGCTCAAATTTGAAAAACCGCCAAGGCTGGCAGGATGTGTGCGCCCAAGCCTTTCAAACCCCCGTCCATTCCTTTCAGGCAAAACAGTTTTTTGAACGCTATTTCACGCCGTGGCAGGTTGCAGGCAACGGAAGCCTTGCCGGTACGGTTACCGGCTATTACGAGCCGGTGCTGAAGGGCGACGACAGGCGGACGGAACAGGCCCGCTTCCCGATTTACGGCATTCCCGACGATTTTATCTCCGTCCCCCTGCCTGCCGGTTTGCGGAGCGGAAAAGCCCTTGTCCGCATCAGGCAGACGGGAAAAAACAGCGGCACAATCGACAATGCCGGAGGCACGCATACCGCCGACCTCTCCCGATTCCCCATCACCGCGCGCACAACGGCAATCAAAGGCAGGTTTGAAGGAAGCCGCTTCCTCCCCTACCACACGCGCAACCAAATCAACGGCGGCGCGCTTGACGGCAAAGCCCCGATACTCGGTTACGCCGAAGACCCCGTCGAACTCTTTTTTATGCACATCCAAGGCTCGGGCCGTCTGAAAACCCCGTCCGGCAAATACATCCGCATCGGCTACGCCGACAAAAACGAGCATCCGTATGTTTCCATCGGAAAATACATGGCGGATAAGGGCTACCTCAAGCTCGGGCAAACCTCCATGCAGGGCATCAAAGCCTATATGCGGCAAAATCCGCAACGCCTCGCCGAAGTTTTAGGGCAAAACCCCAGCTATATCTTTTTCCGCGAGCTTGCCGGAAGCGGCAATGACGGCCCCGTCGGCGCACTGGGCACGCCGCTGATGGGCGAATACGCCGGCGCGATCGACCGGCACTACATTACCTTGGGCGCGCCCTTATTTGTCGCCACCGCCCACCCGGTTACCCGCAAAGCCCTCAACCGCCTGATTATGGCGCAGGATACCGGCAGCGCGATTAAAGGCGCGGTGCGCGTGGATTATTTCTGGGGTTACGGCGACGAAGCAGGGGAAACGGCTGGTAAAATGAAAGAACCGGGTTACGTCTGGCAGCTTCTACCCAACGGCATGAAGCCCGAATACCGGCCGTAAACCGGCAAAACAATGCCGTCTGAAGCCCATCACGGCCAATCGGGCGCATTAAGGCGAAGTTTTGCGATACCGCAGGCACAAGCCTGCCGGTCGGACAAAATGCCTTTTTTATAGTGGATTACAAAACCAGTACGGCTTTGCCTCGCCTTGCCGTACTATTCGGCTTCGTCGCCTTATCCTGATTTTTGTTAATCCACTATATTTGACGGAATGGATTTCCGCCCAAACGGAAATACCCCTTGCAAACGAACAGAATCAAACGGATATTCAAACGCGTCCGAACAAAAAAAGGCGGACATTCCTGCCCGCCCGTACCGGTACGGAAACCGCACGTCCGATTCGGACGGCGGCATCCTCCCGGTTATCCTCCGCTAAAGCAACAATGCCCGGGGTCTGCCGTTGCATTTGATTTCTTTTTCCAATTCGTCAAACTCGGCTTCAAACCGCTGTTTTAATTGCTCGATCGCCGCCTGACGCTGCTGATACGTTTGGTTTGACGGCAACGCATTTTGCGCGTCGAGGTATGCCTGTGCCGTTTGTCCGCACTTTTTCTGATGGGCGATGATTTTGTCCTTCATCGCCGCATCGGTTTTGACATACTGCCTGCGTTCGACATACAGCTCTTTCCCGTCGTCGGAAAGTTTGATCGGGATTTCCCCTATCCCCGTGTTTATCGAAAGCGCGCCGTCTTTTTCAGACAAAAGCAAAGACTTTTCCTTGCCTGTAAATACGTTGATTTTATTAAGGAAATAATTGCCTTTTTCTTTTTTGACGGCAATCATACCCTCTTTTTTGTCCGACTTTTCGCGCCAATACCCCTCGTAACCGCTGGCATCCTTACCGCAGCCCGCCAACACTGCCGCTACGCCGACGGCCAAAAGCATTTGTTTCATTTCCATACTCCGTTAACATTAAGACCGGGCGAGTATATTGTTTTTTTTTTTCAGCTTGTCAATATTGATTTGCAAAAACTATAAACTAGTAGCAGGCAATGCCGTCTGAACGCCTTTCACGGGCAGACAGGGAAATCCCTCCTTTTTTTGAGCAAGCCCAAGCCTTCAGACGGCATTTTGCTGTTTTCCGGTGCGGGAGGCGGTTTATAATCCGAAGCGGAAGGTGCGGCACGGGAGCCGTCCGCGCCTGTTTTTTTTTTTCAACCGGATACTAAGGAACAGTTATGTGCGGTATCGTCGGCGCCATCCGCGCCCATCACAACGTCGTCGATTTTCTGACCGACGGACTCAAACGCCTCGAATACCGGGGTTATGATTCATCAGGCATTGCCGTCAACACCGACGGCAAAATCAAACGCGTGCGCCGCGTCGGACGCGTGCAGCTTATGGAGGACGCGGCACGCGAAAAAGGAATAGCGGGCAGCATCGGCATCGGTCATACGCGCTGGGCGACACACGGCGGCGTAACCGAGCCGAACGCCCACCCGCACATCAGCGGCGGGATGATTGCCGTCGTCCACAACGGCATCATCGAAAACTTTGAAAGCGAACGCAAACGCTTGGAAGGTTTGGGATACCGTTTTGAATCGCAAACGGATACCGAAGTCATCGCCCACAGCATCAATCACGAATACGCGCAAAACGGCGGCAGGCTGTTTGAAGCGGTACAGGAAGCGGTCAAACGTTTCCACGGCGCATACGCCATCGCGGTTATTGCCCAAGACAAGCCTGATGAATTAGTTGTGGCGCGTATGGGCTGCCCGCTTTTGGTCGCTTTGGGCGACGATGAAACCTTTATCGCTTCGGACGTGTCCGCCGTCATCGCCTTTACGCGCCGCGTGGCGTACCTCGAAGACGGCGACATCGCGCTGCTGGCTTCAGACGGCATCAAAAGGCTGACCGATAAAAACGGCCTGTCCGCCGAACGCAAAGTCAAGGTATCCGAACTCTCCCTTGCTTCTTTGGAACTGGGCCCGTACAGCCACTTTATGCAAAAGGAAATCCACGAGCAGCCCCGCGCGATTGCGGACACGGCGGAGGTTTTCCTCGACGGCGGCTTCATCCCCGAAAACTTCGGCAAAAACGCCAAAAGCGTGTTTGAAAGCATCCGCAGCGTCAAAATCCTTGCCTGCGGCACGTCCTATTACGCCGCGCTGACCGCCAAATATTGGTTGGAATCCATCGCCAAAATCCCGGCCGATGTCGAAATCGCCAGCGAATACCGATACCGCAGCGTGATTGCCGACCCCGACCAACTGGTCATTACCATTTCCCAATCCGGCGAAACGCTGGACACGATGGAGGCTTTGAAATACGCCAAATCTTTGGGACACCGCCACAGCCTTTCTATCTGCAACGTGATGGAATCCGCCCTGCCGCGCGAAAGCAGCCTCGTGCTTTATACCCGTGCCGGTGCGGAAATCGGCGTCGCCTCGACCAAAGCATTTACCACGCAACTGGTCGCTCTGTTCGGTTTGGCGGTAACGCTGGCGAAGGTACGCGGCTTGGTATCCGGCGAAGATGAAGCACGTTACACCGAAGAACTCCGCCAGCTTCCCGGCAGCGTGCAGCACGCTTTGAACCTCGAACCGCAAATTGCCGCTTGGGCGCAACAGTTTGCTAAGAAAACCAGCGCGCTGTTTTTAGGGCGCGGCATCCATTACCCGATTGCCCTCGAAGGCGCGTTGAAGCTGAAGGAAATCACCTACATTCACGCCGAAGCCTATCCTGCCGGCGAACTGAAGCACGGGCCGCTTGCCTTGGTGGACGAAAACATGCCCGTCGTCGTCATCGCGCCCAACGACAGCCTGTTGGACAAAGTCAAAGCCAATATGCAGGAAGTCGGCGCACGCGGCGGCGAACTTTTCGTCTTTGCCGACCTCGACAGCAATTTTAATGCCACCGAAGGCGTGCACGTTATCCGCGCACCGCGCCATGTCGGAGAATTGTCCCCCGTCGTGCATACTATCCCCGTGCAGCTTCTTTCCTACCATGTCGCCCTCGCACGCGGTACCGATGTGGACAAACCGCGCAACCTGGCGAAATCCGTTACGGTCGAATAAGTCCGGACAGTTTGCGAACATGCCGTCTGAAGCCTGATTTTTCAGGCTTCAGACGGCATTTACGGTATAATTCCCCTTTACCATCTATCCCCAAAAGCATAAACCATGACACGCAAAATCCTCGTTACCTCCGCCCTGCCCTATGCCAACGGCAGCATCCACCTCGGCCACATGGTCGAACACATCCAAACCGACGTTTGGGTGCGCTTCCAAAAACTGCGCGGCAACGAATGCTACTACTGCTGCGCCGACGACACCCACGGCACGCCCGTAATGCTTGCCGCGCAAAAACAAGGCATCGCGCCCGAAGACATGATTGCTAAAGTGCGCGAAGAGCACCTCGCCGACTTTACCGGTTTCGGCATCGGCTACGACAATTATTACAGCACCCATTCCCCTGAAAACAAACAGTTTTCCCAAGACATTTACCGCGCGCTGAAAGCCGGCGGCAAGATTGAGAGCCGCGTCATCGAGCAGCTTTTCGACCCTGAAAAGCAAATGTTCCTGCCCGACCGCTTCGTCAAAGGCGAATGCCCCAAATGCCACACCCAAGACCAATACGGCGACAACTGCGAAGTCTGCGGCACGACCTATTCCCCGACCGAACTGATTAACCCGTATTCCGCCGTTTCCGGTGCCAAACCCGAATTGCGCAAATCCGAACACTTCTTCTTCAAACTGGGCGAATGTGCCGACTTCCTCAAAGCATGGACTTCCGGCAACAACCCGCACGACGGCAAGCCCCATCTGCAAGCCGAAGCCCTCAACAAAATGAAAGAATGGCTGGGCGAAGGCGAAGAAACCACGCTGTCCGACTGGGACATCTCCCGCGACGCGCCGTATTTCGGTTTCGAAATCCCCGACGCGCCGGGCAAATACTTCTACGTCTGGCTGGACGCGCCCGTCGGCTACATGGCCTCGTTTAAAAACCTGTGCGGCCGCATCGGCGTCGATTTTGACGAATACTTCAAAGCCGACAGCCAAACCGAGATGTACCACTTCATCGGCAAAGACATCCTCTATTTCCACGCCCTGTTCTGGCCCGCCATGCTGCATTTCTCCGGCCACCGCGCCCCGACCGGCGTGTACGCACACGGCTTTTTGACCGTGGACGGACAAAAAATGTCCAAATCGCGCGGTACCTTCATCACCGCCAAATCCTATCTGGAACAAGGCCTGAACCCCGAGTGGATGCGCTACTACATCGCCGCCAAGCTCAACAGCAAAATCGAAGACATCGATTTGAATCTGCAAGACTTTATCAGCCGCGTAAACAGCGACCTCGTCGGCAAATACGTCAACATCGCCGCCCGCGCGTCAGGCTTTATCGCCAAACGCTTTGAAGGCCGTCTGAAAGATGTTGCCGACAGCGAATTGCTGGCAAAACTTGCCGCACAAAGCGAAGCCATTGCCGAATGCTACGAAAGCCGCGAATACGCCAAAGCCCTGCGCGACATCATGGCCTTGGCGGACATTGTCAACGAATACGTTGATGCCAACAAACCTTGGGAACTCGCCAAACAAGAAGGCCAAGACGCACGCCTGCACGAAGTATGCAGCGAGCTCATCAACGCCTTTACCATGTTGACCGCCTACCTCGCCCCCGTATTGCCGAAAGTGGCCGAAAATGCCGCCAAATTCCTGAATTTGGAAGCCATCACTTGGGCAAATACACGCGAAACCTTGGGCGAACACACCATCAACAAATACGAACATTTAATGCAACGAGTGGAGCAAAAACAAGTGGACGATTTAATCGAAGCCAACAAACAAAGTATTCAGACAACCCCCGCGCCTGTTGAAGACAGCAAATACGAAAAAGTCGCCGAACAGGCAAGTTTCGACGACTTTATGAAAATCGACATGCGCGTCGCCAAAGTATTGAACTGCGAAGCCGTCGAAGGCAGCACCAAACTCCTGAAATTCGACCTCGATTTCGGTTTTGAAAAACGTATCATCTTCTCCGGCATCGCCGCGTCTTACCCAAATCCTGCCGAATTGAACGGCCGTATGGTCATCGCCGTTGCCAACTTCGCCCCGCGCAAAATGGCAAAATTCGGCGTATCCGAAGGCATGATTTTAAGTGCCGCCACGGCAGACGGGAAACTGAAGCTCTTGGATGTGGATGCAGGCGCACAACCGGGCGACAAAGTCGGTTAAGCAGAAATGTCAAAACAATGCCGTCTGAACCCTTGAGGCGTTCAGACGGCATTTTTTCGTCATCCCGACAAGCTCAAACTACCCGGTTTTGCGCCTCGCCTTTCACAAAGGCGTGAATGTTCGCCAACAATATATCAAACAGCCTGTCCAAAGCCTCACGACTTGCCCACGCGGTATGCGGCGTAACAATCAGATTGGGAAGGTGAGCCTTCAACAAGGGATTGCCGTTTTTGGGCGGCTCCTCCGTCAAAACATCGACACCCGCCCCGCCGATCTGCCCGTATTTGAGTGCGGCAAGCAGCGCGTTTTCATCCACCAGCCCGCCGCGCCCGCAATTGATTAAAACCGCGCCCGGCTTCATCTGCCGCAATTCGTTTTCGCCTATCATATTTTCAGTTTGGGCGTTCAGCGGACAGTGCAGTGACAACACGTCGGCAGTCCGTACCGCATCTTCAAAGGAAACATAGCCTTCTCGCACGTCGGGTGCGTGTTTGTGTTCGGCAAACACCACCTCCATACCGAATGCCTGCGCGTATCGGGCAAGCGTCCGCCCTATATTGCCGCGTCCGAAAACCGCCAGCGTTTTGCCGTTCAAATCCCGAATCGGCGCGCCGTAATGGCAGAAAAACGGCGACTTCTCCCATAATCCTGCCGCAACATCACGCTGATAGGCGGGCAAATTCCGCATCAACGCAATCATCAGCATAAAGGCGTGTTCCGCAACCGATTCGTTTCCGTATGCGCGGACATTGCATACCGCAACGCCCGCCGCCTTCGCAGCCTCAATATCGACATTGTTCACGCCGGTCGCACTGACGGCAATCAGCTCAAGCTGAGGATTATCCGCAATGATATCGGCAGAAATGACAACCTTATTGGTGATGACGATGTGCGCACCGCATACGCGTACCGCCGTTTCCTCGGCATCTGTCGTGCCGTAAACCGCAAGCTCGTGTGGGAAATCAAAATGAAAAACCCGACAGGGCAAAGTATCCGCATCCAATACGACTATCTTTTTATGATTCATAATTTCTATCCTTATTTGAAAAACGATTTATTTACACTAACAGCAAATAGCAAATTTAAACCGCACAGCCTTATGATAATCTTTATCATCCCTCCGTCAATGTCCAATCCGGGAGAGAATGATGCTAAAAACCCCGACTTTTGCCGTACTGCATTTCAGCACCGCCTTCAGTGTAACCTATGTGCTGACGGGCAGCATAGGCGTATCCGGGGCGGTCGCGCTGGTCAAGCCCCTAATCAACACCGTCGTTTTCTATTTCCATGAAAAAGCATGGAACCTTTACGAAAAAAATAAAACAATCAAACAAACGCAGCCGTTTCAGCTGCACCGGTGCGGATGACGTTTGAGCGGCATTTGACTTCGACGGACGGTATGTTACCCTTGTTTTTTTTAACAGATACGCGAAAGGACAAATATGGGCGGCCTGATTATTGAAGACTTGCAGGAAGGCTTCGGAAAAGAAGCAGTTAAAGGCAAAGAGATTACCGTGCATTACACAGGTTGGCTGGAAGACAGAACCAAATTCGACTCCAGCCTCGACCGCCGCCAACCGCTGACCATCACGCTCGGTGTCGGACAAGTCATCAAAGGCTGGGACGAAGGCTTCGGCGGCATGAAAGAAGGCGGCAAACGCAAGCTGACCATCCCTTCGGAAATGGGCTACGGCGCACGCGGCGCGGGCGGCGTGATTCCTCCGCACGCCACTTTGATATTTGAAGTCGAGCTGCTGAAAGTGTACGAATAAAGCTGCCTGACCCATGCCGTCTGAAACACAAACAAATCGTTTCAGACGGCATTTTGTTTTAAATAAAACATCCGTATTGGCAAATACTATTAAATTTGATGGATTGTTTTTTCCCTTTTATCGTATTATCCCGACCATAAGCAATTTTTAAGGAGGCGGTTTATGCTGCAAAGAACCTTGGCGAAATCCATCAGCGTTACCGGAGTCGGGCTGCATTCGGGCGAACGCGTCGCACTGACCCTGCACCCCGCGCCTGAAAACAGCGGGATTTCCTTCCGCCGCACCGATTTGGACGGCGAGATGGGTGAACAAATCAAGCTGACCCCTTATTTAATCAACGATACCCGCCTTTCCTCCACCATCGTTACCGACAAAGGCGTGCGCGTCGGCACCATCGAACATATCATGTCCGCACTGTCCGCCTACGGTATCGACAATGCGCTGATTGAGTTGAACGCGCCTGAAATCCCAATTATGGACGGCTCCAGCCTGCCGTTTATTTACCTCCTGCAAGATGCGGGCGTGGTCGACCAAACGGCGCAAAAGCGTTTTTTGAAAATCCTCAAACCCGTTGAAGTCAAAGAAGCGGGAAAATGGGTGCGCTTTACACCGTATGACGGATTTAAAGTTACCCTGACCATCGAATTCGACCATCCGGTTTTCAACCGCAGTTCGCCCACTTTTGAAATCGATTTCGCTGGCAAATCCTACATCGATGAAATCGCACGCGCGCGCACTTTCGGCTTTATGCACGAAGTTGAAATGATGCGCGCCCACAATCTCGGCTTAGGCGGCAATCTGAACAACGCCATCGTGATTGACGACACGGATGTCCTGAATCCCGAAGGTTTACGCTATCCCGATGAGTTTGTGCGCCACAAAATCCTTGATGCCATCGGCGATTTGTATATCGTCGGACACCCGATTGTCGGCGCGTTTGAAGGCTACAAATCGGGACATGCCATTAACAATGCGCTCTTACGCGCAGTTCTGGCGGACGAGACCGCCTACGAATGGGTCGAATTTTCCAACAGCGATGATTTGCCCGACGCATTTCACGAGCTGAACATTAAAAAATGTGGATAACACTCCCTTTTCCAAACAAATGCCGTCTGAATCGATAAAATACCCGCTTCAGACGGCATTTTTTTATATACGTATCCCCATCCGAAACTTTACTTATACATAATTCGCCAAAAGTTATCTTTTTGAAATATTACGAGATTTACCCACAAATCTCATTTTCTCCACCACTTATACACAAATCCGGATGCACACCCTGCCAATATGCAGAAAAAAAGACATCCGTGCCGACACTTTCTTATCCCCACAAGTTCCAAACACATTTCCTGCTCAAATCTCCACAGCATTCCCGTCCTTAAAGTCACCGGCAGCCATTCGGTAAAGAAAAGCGGGATGTCATCTGCACAACAAGCAAACTATCCACAAAGCCTATTCCCCACGAAAAACAATCCACAGGGATGCACAAAAGGAAAACCGCCTTACCGACACCCTTTAAAAACAGCAATCCCGATGATTTTAAAAATAAAAAAAAGTTACCCACAGAAAACTTTCCATATCAATATAATCATCGTTTTATTATTTAAATTTTATATTTTATTTATAACCCTTCAGCAAAACGGTACAGCAAAGCGTAAAGGCATCTTTTCAAAAAATTTAAAAGTTAAGGATTGTTAAACAAGTGTAAATCGGGTAGAGTTGCGGTCGATAAATTAAATCTATAACGGAGCTTCCTGCAATGAAAGGCGATATTGGCGTAATCGGTTTGGCGGTTATGGGGCAAAACCTGATTCTGAATATGAACGATTGCGGATTTAAGGTGGTTGCCTACAACCGGACAACCAATAAAGTGGACGAGTTTTTAAACGGCGCGGCAAAAGGGACGGGTATTATCGGCGCGTACTCCCTGCACGACTTGGTCGATAAGCTGGCAAAACCAAGAAAAATCATGATGATGATTCGCGCAGGTTCGGTGGTTGACGACTTTATCGAACAACTGCTTCCGCTGTTGGAAGAAGGCGACATCATTATCGACGGCGGCAATGCCAATTACCCCGACACGACACGGCGGACACATTACCTTGCCGGAAAAGGGATTTTGTTTGTCGGCGCGGGCGTATCCGGCGGCGAGGAAGGCGCGCGGCGCGGCCCGTCCATCATGCCGGGCGGGGATAAACGCGCTTGGGAAGCCGTCAAACCGATTTTTCAGGCGATTGCCGCCAAAACGCCGCATGGAGAACCGTGTTGCGACTGGGTCGGCAAGGACGGCGCGGGACATTTTGTCAAAATGGTGCACAACGGCATCGAATACGGCGATATGCAGTTGATTTGCGAGGCTTACCAGTTTATGAAAGACGGTTTGGGACTGTCCTACGACGAAATGCACCGCGTGTTTGCCGAGTGGAACAAAACCGAGCTGGATTCTTATCTGATTGAAATCACAGCAGCAATTTTGGGCTATAAAGACGAAGGCGGCGAGCCGCTGGTCGAGAAAATCCTCGATACGGCAGGGCAAAAAGGCACGGGCAAGTGGACGGGCATCAATGCCTTGGATTTGGGCATTCCGCTGACGCTGATTTCCGAAGCCGTGTTCGCCCGCTGCGTTTCGTCGTTCAAAGAACAGCGCGTGCAGACCGGCAAGCTGTTCGCCCGAACCGTTACGCCCGTCGAAGGCGGCAAACAAGAATGGGTCGAGGCGTTGAGACAGGCCCTGCTTGCATCCAAAATCATTTCCTACGCACAAGGCTTTATGCTGATCCGCGAAGCGGGCGAAAGCTACGGCTGGGATTTGGACTACGGCAACACTGCGCTGCTGTGGCGCGAAGGCTGCATCATCCGCAGCGCGTTTTTGGGCAATATCCGCGACGCGTATGAAAACAATCCCGATTTGGTGTTCTTGGGTACAGATCCGTATTTCAAAAATATTTTGGAAAACTGCCTGCCGGCGTGGCGCAAGGTGGTTGCCAAGGCGGTCGAATGCGGCATCCCTATGCCCTGCACGGCATCGGCGATTACGTTCTTGGACGGTTACACGACCGAACGTCTGCCTGCCAACCTCTTGCAGGCACAGCGCGACTACTTCGGCGCGCACACTTACGAACGCACCGACAAACCGCGCGGCGAGTTTTTCCATACCAACTGGACGGGCAAGGGCGGAGATACCGCTTCGACAACCTACGATATTTGATTCCGTTGCCGAAATGCCGTCTGAACCGTTCAGACGGCATTTGTTTTGCAGGAAATAGAAAGATGTTCCAATGGCTTTATGATGTATTGTGGCTGCTTGCGCCGATATGGATACGGCGTTATTTGGACAAACGCTCCGGAAGTGCCCCGGCATATCGGGCGCATCGGGGCGAGCGTTTCGGCAAGCCGTATCCGAATCCCGTTACCGGCGCGGTTTGGATACACGCCGTTTCGGTCGGGGAAACGCGTGCCGCCCAACCTTTGATACGCGAGTTGCGGCAGCGTTTTCCCGATGCGCCGCTGCTGATGACGCAGATGACCCCGACGGGACGGGAAACCGCGCAAGTTCTATTTCCCGATGCGCAATGCCGCTATCTTCCGTATGACAAAAAAACGTGGGTACGGCAGTTTTTGCGCGAACACCGCCCGATGTTCGGCATTTTGATGGAAACCGAAATCTGGCCCAATCTGATGAAGGAATGCCGGCGCGCGGGGGTGCCGCTGTTTTTGGCGAATGCGCGGCTGTCGGAAAAATCGCTGAACGGTTATCTGAAAGTCCGCCGCCTGATCCGTCCTGCAGCCGCTTCGCTGACGGGCTGTTTGGCGCAGACGGAGGCGGATGCGGCGCGGTTGGCAGAATTGGGCGCGGCATCCGTGCAGGTGTGCGGCAATACCAAATACGACCTGATGCCGTCTGAACAGATGAAAACGCTGGCGGGGCAGTTTGAAAAACGAATCGGAGACCGGCCGGTTGCCGTGTGCGGCAGCACGCGTGTTTATCGGGGCGAGGACGAGGCGGAAAAACTGCTGGCGGCGTGGCAACAATATCGCGGCGATGCCCTGCTGGTCGTCGTGCCGCGCCATCCCGAGCATTTTCAGACGGCATTTGAAACGGCAAAACGCTTCGGGTTTAAGGTTCAGCGGCGCAGCGACGGTTTGCCGGTCGAGCCCGATACGCAGGTGTGGATAGGCGACAGTATGGGCGAGCTGTATGCGTATTACCTGTGCGCCGATGTCGCTTTTGTCGGCGGCAGTCTGGTCGATTCGGGCTGTCAGAACATCATCGAACCGCTTTCCTGCGGCGTTCCGACGATATTCGGCTTTTCAACCTACAATTTTTCCGAAGCCTGCCGGCACGCCTTGGCATCGGGTGCGGCGGTTCAAGTCGAATCGGCGGACGCGTGGCGGGAAGCCGTTGAAAAAACCTTATCGGACGAGGGGGGCGGAATGCGGATGCAGGCGCGTGTGGACGGCTTTATCGCACAACATCGCGGAGCGGGCGCGAGAATCGCCGAGGCGGTGCGGGAAGCGGTATGCGGACATCGGGGGTGATAGTGATACAATCCGTATCCGAGTTTTCCGGTTGGAGCATCGTATGAGTATTTATGCCGTCGCGCACATCGTCCATCTGTATTGCGCCATTGCCTTTGTCGGCGGCGTGTTTTTTGAAGTGCTGGTTTTGTCCGTCCTGCACACGGGACGGGTGTCGCGCGAGGCGCGGCGCGAAGTGGAAAAAGCCATGTCCTACCGTGCCGTCAGGGTGATGCCGTTTGTGGTCGGACTGCTGTTCGCCAGCGGCATCGTGATGGCGGCAAACCGCTACCTTCCCGTATTGGGCGAACCGTTTACCACTTCATTCGGCACGATGCTGACGCTGAAAATCCTGTTGGCGTTCAGCGTGTTGGCGCACTTTGCCATCGCCGTCGTCAAAATGGCGCGTTCCACGCTGACTGTCGGGTGGTCGAAATACATACACGCCGTCGTCTTTACCCATATGCTGCTGATTGTGTTTTTGGCAAAAGCGATGTTTTATATCGGTTGGTAACATAACTACATTTCAAATCAGGAGATTGAACCATGACAGAATATCCCGGCATCGGGTCGCCGTTGTTTTACGGCGTTTTTTTTGCGGCAGTGCTGGTCATGATTGCCTTGGATATGTTTTCGCTGAAGAAAAACGGCAGCCATAAAGTCGGTGTCAAAGAAGCCTTGGCATGGAGCGGCTTGTGGGTTGCCGTATCCTGCCTGTTCGCGGGCTGGCTGTATTTCGAACTCGCCGGCAATCCCGGCTACGGCGCGGCAGTCGCAAAAGAAAAGGTATTGGAATTCTTTACCGGCTACATTTTGGAAAAATCGTTGGCAGTCGACAATATTTTCGTGTTCCTGATGATATTCGGCTACTTCAAAGTCGCACCGCAGTTTCAGCACCGCGTGCTGCTGTACGGCGTATTGGGCGCATTGGTATTGCGCACCGTCATGATTTTCGTCGGATCTGCACTGGTTCGGCAGTTCGAGTGGATTCTGTATCTGTTCGGCGCGTTCCTGCTCTATACCGGCATACACATGATGAAGCCCGAAGGCGATGAGAAAGAGGATTTGGCAAACAGCAGGCTGCTGAATGCCGTCAAGAAAGTCGTTCCGGTCGGCACGGAGTTTCACGGCGAGAAATTTTTTACCGTCGAGAACGGCAAAAAAATCGCCACGCCGCTGTTTTTGGTGCTGGTCATGATTGAATTGAGCGATGTCGTGTTTGCCGTGGACAGCATTCCCGCCGTCTTTGCCGTTACCACCGATCCGTTTATCGTGCTGACTTCCAATATTTTCGCAATTCTGGGCTTGCGGGCGATGTATTTCCTGCTGGCGGATGTGGCGGAACGCTTTATCTTCCTGAAATACGGCTTGGCATTCGTGTTGAGTTTTATCGGTGTGAAAATGCTGGTAATGCATTGGGTGCATATCCCGATTTCCGTTTCGCTGTCGGTCGTCTTCGGCGCGTTGGGTGCATCGATACTGACCTCGTTAATTTATACGAAAAAACAGCCTGATAAATAAAATGCCGTCTGAACGCCGACAAAATGGTTGACAGCATCAGGCTTGATGTATAGAATTTCGGGCTTATCGGGTCGTTAGCTCAGTCGGTAGAGCAGCGGACTTTTAATCCGTTGGTCGAGCGTTCGAATCGCTCACGACCCACCAGATAAAACAAAAAAAGCTGAGTTTTCAAAACTCGGCTTTTTTTGTTTTCTGACAATCCTTGTTCGGAAAGCGCGGCATTTCGTCAAATTCTTTGGTGCGGCTTCCGTATTTTTCCCGAAAATCCCTTATAATTCCGCCTCTGCAACCTTCATCGGGTGATGCTTTATGCGTTGTCCCGAGTATTGAAATATTACAAGTACCTACTAGGAAAGAACAAACGTGGACAAACTGAAAATCTCCGCAAACGGGCCGCTCAACGGCGAAATTACAGTTTCCGGTGCAAAAAATGCAGCTTTACCGCTGATGTGTGCTGGCTTGTTGACATCAGGTACGCTCCGCTTGAAAAACGTCCCCATGCTGGCTGATGTCAAAACCACGCAAAAACTGCTTCAGGGCATGGGCGCACGCGTTCTGACCGACAATATCAGCGAATTTGAAATCAACGGAGGTACGGTAAACAATACCTGCGCCCCTTACGAATTGGTCAGAACCATGCGCGCCTCAATTTTGGTACTCGGCCCTACGCTGGCGCGTTTCGGTGAGGCGCAAGTCAGCCTGCCGGGCGGCTGCGCCATCGGTTCCCGCCCTGTCGACCAGCATTTGAAGGGCTTGGAGGCAATGGGGGCGGAAATCGTCATCGAACACGGTTACGTCAAAGCCAAGGGCAAACTCAAGGGCGTGCGTGTGGCGATGGATGTCGTTACCGTCGGCGGTACGGAAAACCTGCTGATGGCGGCGACTCTGGCGGAAGGTACGACGGTTTTGGAAAACTGCGCCATCGAGCCCGAGGTGGTCGATTTGGCGGAATGCCTGGTCAAAATGGGCGCGAAAATCAGCGGTATAGGAACCTCAACCATGATTGTGGAAGGGGTGGATGAGTTGCACGGCTGCGAACACAGCGTCGTCCCCGACCGGATTGAAGCGGGGACGTTCCTGTGCGCGGTGGCGATAACCGGCGGCAGGGTGGTTTTGCGGAATGCCGCGCCGAAAACGATGGAAGTGGTGTTGGACAAACTGGTTGAGGCAGGTGCGGTGATTGAGGCGGGCGACGATTGGATCGCCATCGATATGCGGCAGCGTCCGAAGGCGGTGGACATCCGCACGGTCGTCCACCCCGGCTTCCCCACGGATATGCAGGCGCAGTTTATGGCATTGAATGCCGTGGCGGAGGGAAGCTGCCGCGTGGTGGAAACGATTTTTGAAAACCGCTTTATGCACGTCCCCGAGTTGAATCGAATGGGGGCGAACATTACAACCGAGGGCAATACGGCATTTGTGCAGGGTGTGGAACAGCTTTCCGGCGCGGTCGTCAAGGCGACGGATTTGCGTGCGTCCGCAAGCCTCGTTATCGCCGGTTTGGCGGCGCGAGGCGAAACCGTGGTCGAACAGATTTACCACTTGGATCGCGGTTATGAAAATATTGAAAAAAAACTCGGCAGCGTCGGCGCGAAAATCGAGCGCGTATCCGGCTGATCGGGTTGCGATGCCGTCTGAAGCCTTCAGACGGCATTAATTGTTTCTGTATCGCAAACACTGATTGAAAAGGACTGATTATGGCATTTTTAAAACTGACCGAACAAAACGTGCGGGGCAAAACCGTCCTCATCCGCGCCGATATGAACGTGCCGTTCAAAGACGGCAAAATCAGCGATGACACCCGTATCCGCGCCTCGCTTGCGTCCATCAAATACTGCTTGGACAACGGCGCGTCCGTCATCGTGATGACCCACTTGGGTCGCCCGACCGAAGGCGAATTCCATTCCGAAGACGATGTCGCGCCCGTTGCCGCGCACTTGGGCGGTCTGTTGGGCAAAGACGTGAAAGTATTGAACGACTGGAGTGAAAACAAACCTGCCCTGAACGCGGGTGATGTCGTCATGCTGCAAAACGTGCGCATCAACAAAGGCGAGAAGAAAAACGATTTGGAACTGGGCAAAGCCTATGCCGCCTTGTGCGACGTGTTCGTCAACGACGCGTTCGGCACCGCCCACCGCGCCCAAGCCTCGACCGAAGCCGTCGCCCAAGCCGCACCCGTTGCCTGCGCCGGCGTATTGATGGCGGGCGAACTCGACGCTTTGGGCAAAGCCCTGAAAGAGCCTGTGCGCCCGATGGTTGCCATCGTTGCCGGCAGCAAAGTGTCCACCAAGCTGACCATCCTCGAATCGCTGGCAGATAAAGTCGACCAACTCATCGTCGGCGGCGGTATCGCCAACACCTTCCTGTTGGCGGAAGGCAAAGCCATCGGCAAATCTTTGGCGGAACACGATTTGGTGGAAGAATCCAAAAAAATCATGGCGAAAATGGCGGCCAAAGGCGGTTCTGTGCCGCGGCCGACCGATGTCGTCGTTGCCAAAGCCTTTGCCGCTGATGCGGAAGCTGTGGTGAAAGACATTGCCGACGTTGCCGAAGACGAGATGATTTTGGACATCGGCCCGAAATCCGCCGCTGCACTTGCCGATTTGCTCAAAGCTGCCGGTACGGTGGTATGGAACGGGCCGGTCGGCGTGTTCGAGTTCGATCAATTCGCAGGCGGCACGAAAGCCCTTGCCGAAGCCATCGCCCAAAGCAAAGCGTTCTCGATTGCAGGCGGCGGCGACACGCTGGCGGCGATTGCCAAATTCGGCGTTACCGGTCAAATCGGCTACATCTCCACCGGCGGCGGTGCGTTCTTGGAGTTCTTGGAAGGTAAAGAGCTGCCAGCTGTAGCCGCTTTGGAAAAACGTAGCGAGTAAACGGTTTGAGATAAAAAATGCCGTCTGAAACGTTGTGCTGTTTCAGACGGCATTTTTGTATGGCGGTTATTGTGCTTTGGCATCCCATTCTGCCGGTGTGGCGGCTACTGAAATGGAAAGTGCGTGCAGTTCGTTGCTTTCCAGTTGGGCTTTAAGCCCATCTTTAATCAGGCGGTGGCGTGCAAGGCGTGCTTTGCCTTCAAATTCTGATGAAACGATGACGGCGAAAAAATGGTGTCCGTCGCCTTCTACTTCGATGTGTTCGCATTTTGCTACGCCTGCAATCAGGGCTTTGACTTGTTCGGGTGTCAGCATAGTGGGGAGTCCTTATTGGGAAAATGCGCCATTATACTGGCAAATCGAAATGCCGTCTGAAACGGCTTCAGACGGCATTTTTGACGGTGTTTTATTTTTTGGCCTTGAAGCCGAGCAGGTGCTGGGTGGTGGCAAGCCACGCGCCGAATACGCCCAACGCGATGACGAAGCCGAACACCAGCACGATTTCTTCAGGGTAAAAGAAACGCCAGCCGATGTTCAAGCCGTAGGGTTTGAAGATGGCATCGACCAAGGGGCGCACTGAGGAAAGCAAACGGGCGCACAATCCGAGGCTGACGGCGGCGGAGAAGATACTCTGCCACATTGCCTGATAAAGGAAGGGGCGGCGGATAAACGACGCGGGTGCGCCCAAGAGTTTGGTGATTTCAATTTCTTCTTTGCGGCCGAGGATTTGCAGGCGGATGGTGTTGTGTGCGACAAGGACGAACGCCATACCCAGCGTCAGGGAAAGAAACCACAAAATTTTGCGGATGAACTCGTTGATTTGGTACAGCGTTTGCACCCATTCGGTATCCATAGACGCGGATTCGACCATAGGCAGCTTGGTAATGTCCCGGTAGATTGCCTGCATTTGGTCGGGAGTAGTTGCCGGGTCGGGGGTAACGATAAAGACATCCGGCAGGGGGTTGCTGTCAAGCATGGAAATCAGATTTTGGTCGAGATTGGACTGTAATTCTTCCAAACCGTCTTCTTTGCCGATGAAGCGGACGTTGTCAATCCGCTTATCGCGCGTCAGCAGGCTGCGGACGGTATCGCTGTCGCTTTGTGCGGCGGCGGTTTCCATATAGATTGTGATTTGCGGCGACTCGTTGAGTTTGCCCAATACGCTTTGCCCGCTTTGGATGCCCAGATACATAAACAGCGGCAGGGTCATGGCGACGGCGAGCATCATGAGGGTAAGCAGTGTGCCGAAGGGTTGGCGCAGAAGCTGCTTGAGTGCGGTGCGTGCGGATTCGACGTGCAGCGAGAGATAGTGGATGATGCTCATGCGAGTCGTCCTTTCGAGAGGCGCAGGATGCGGTGGCCGTAGTCTGCCATGAGGGTTTCGTCATGAGCAGCGACGATGACGGTTGTTCCTGCTTCGTGGAAGGTTTTGAAGAGTTCCATGATGTCGAGCGCGTAGGCGCGGTCGAGGTTGGCGGAGGGTTCGTCGGCAATTAGCAGGCCGGGCTGGTGGACGACGGCGCGGGCGATGCACAGCCTCTGCTGTTCACCGCCGGAGAGGGTTACCGGGTCGTCCAATTCGCGGCCTTTCAAGCCGACTTTTTCAATGGCGATGCGGGCGCGTTCTTCGGCTTTGCGCGGCGGATAGCCGATAATCCGCAGGGGCAGGATGACGTTTTGCAGGACGTTGCGGTCATAGAGGATTTTGTGGTCTTGGAACACGATGCCGATGTGTTGGCGCATAAAGCCGATTTGGTTGTCGGACAATGTGCCTAAATCCTGCCCGTTAAACAGGACTTTGCCCCTGCTCGGCTTGGTGATACCCGAAATCAGCTTGAGGACGGTGGATTTGCCCGAACCGGAGTGCCCCGCGATAAATATCATTTCGCCTTTTTTGATTTGGAAGCTGACGTTTTTCAGGGCTTCAAAACCGCCGGGATAGGTTTTGGAAACTTGTTCGAAACGGATCATAGGAGGTCCTGTAAGAAATGGGCGGCATATCGTTTCGGGCGGTTGCGTCCGCAGGGATATGCCGTCTGAACAATAGGTAAGACAGTGCCGATTATAAAGATTCCGCCTGCTTTTAGATAGTGGATAAGTTTGCACCGGCAGGCGGGTGGAAAAGAAAAATGCCGTCTGAAGCGGCTTCAGACGGCATCCGGCATTTAACGGCATTTTGAACGGGCGAGTTTGATGGCTTCGGTCAGGCTTTTTTCGTTTGCCTCCCCGGTAATGGTCTGCCTGTATCCGCATTTCGGGGCTTCGACGACGGTAAAGGGCAGTACGCCGACATTGTTTCCGTAGGATTTCATAAAGTTTCGGCTGTTCGCCCCGGTGTAACGCCAAATCGGATAGCTGACGGGGGTTTGCTTGAGGAAGTTGCCGATATTGTCGGATGTGTCGAGCGCGATGCCGACCATATCGACGCTGCCTTTTTTCTGCGCTTTGTACCATTTGGACATGGCGGGCATCTCTTTTCGGCACGGGCCGCACCAAGTCGCCCACAGGTTGACGATGCGGACGGGGGCTTTGAGCGATTGCAGGTTTTGCGGGGTGTTGTCTTTCCATCCGGCAAGCTCGTCTGCCGAGGCGGTATGTGCGGCAAATGTGGCGGCAAGGGCGATTGCGGCAAGATTCAAGTATTTCATCGTTTTGTCCTTTGTATGTCGATTCGGGTATTGTAAACCGTTTGGTACGGTTGGAGGCGGGATATTGAGTAAAATCCTGCGTAAGCCGATAATAAGGGGATTGTCGAGAAGTAAGGAAATGTCATGTCTGAAATCAAAATTTTCCACAATCCGCGTTGCAGCAAATCGCGTGCCGCCTTGTCCCTATTGGAAGAACGCGGCATTGCTGCCGAAGTGGTCAAATATTTGGATACGCCGCCCGACTTGTCCGAATTGAAGGATATTTTCAACAAATTGGGCTTGGCATCGGCGCGCGGGATGATGCGTGTGAAAGATGATTTGTACAAGGAATTGGGTTTGGACAACCCAAACTTGGACAATGACGCGCTGCTGCGTGCCATCGCCGATCATCCCGCCCTGTTGGAGCGTCCGATTGTTTTAGCGAACGGTAAGGCGGCTGTCGGCAGACCGTTGGAAAATATCGAAGCGGTATTGTGAACAAACGGCTGTTTTGCAGCCGCAACGGCTTGCGCTATTACCTGTTGGGCGGTTTCTGTTTGAGTGTTTTTCCGCTTTTGCTGGTGTTTGCCTCATCCGTTTGGGCGGTTTATCGGACGGGCGGGCAGGTTTTGCCGCCGTATGTCCGAGCGGATGCCGCGCTGGTGTTGGGCGCAGCCGCGTGGGACAAACGCCCTTCCCCGGTTTTTCGGGAACGCATCAACCACGCCATCGCGCTTTATCAGAGCCGCAGGGTAGGCAAAATCGTGTTTACGGGAGGGCGAACCAAAAAAGGCTATATGACCGAAGCCGAGGTCGGGCGGCGGTACGCGCTCAAACAGGGGGTTCCGGCGCGCAACATCCTGTTTGAAAACACTTCGCGCAACACTTATGAAAACCTGAACAACATCCGTCCGGTTTTGCGTGCCAACGGTATTGCCAGCGTGGTGATTGTCAGCGATCCCTACCATTTGGCGCGGGCAGCGGAAATGGCGGAGGATTTGGGTGTCCGCGTTTATATGTCTGCCACGCCGACCACGCGGTTTGATGCGGGAAATAAGAAAAAAATCTTTATGCTGCAAGAGGGATATGCGTTATCCCTCTACCGTTTGGAAAAATGGGGGCGGGATTTTTTCAATTAGCTGTTTCATTGAACTTTTTTTTGGATGCAATCCCGAAGAAATCCGGTCGGCGGCGCGTGATACACTGTTCCGCGTGCCGAAGCATTGAAAACAAGGAAAATGCCGTCTGAAACTTATCCACAGGCAGGGTTCGGACGGCATTTTTGATGCCCAAGCACGGTAAAACCAGTAAAATAAACGCTTTCAAAGATTCTGGAGCCATCATGACCGTCAAAACCCGTTTCGCCCCCAGCCCTACCGGCTACCTGCACATCGGCGGCGTGCGCACCGCCTTGTTTTCTTGGGCGTTTGCCCGCCATCATAAAGGCGAATTCTTATTGCGTATCGAAGACACCGACTTGGCGCGTTCCACCGCCGAATCCGTCAACATCATCCTCGACGGCATGAAATGGGTCGGACTGGATTACGACAACGCCGACAACGTGGTGTACCAAACCCGCCGTTTCGACCGTTATAAAGAAGTCATTGCCGAACTCTTGGCAAAAGGCGATGCCTACTACTGCTATTGCAGCAAAGAAGAATTGGAAGCGATGCGCGAGAAAGCCGAAAAAGAAGGCACGGCGACTTACGACCGCCGCTGGCGACCGGAAGCAGGCAAAACCCTGCCCGAAATTCCTGCCGGCGTGCAACCCGTCGTCCGCTTCAAAACGCCTTTGGACGGCGTCACCCAATGGACGGACTTGGTCAAAGGCGAAATTTCCATCCCCAACGAAGCCCTCGACGACCTGATTATTGCCCGCGCCGACGGTACGCCGACCTACAACTTCTGCGTCGTGGTGGACGACTACGACATGGGCGTTACCCACGTTATCCGGGGCGACGACCATGTGAACAACACCCCGAAACAAATCAACATCTTAAAAGCCATCGGCGCTACCCTGCCTGAATACGGCCACCTGCCGATGATTCTTAACGAACAAGGCAAAAAAATCTCCAAACGCAGCGGCGATACCGTTGCCATTACCGATTTCGGCGCGATGGGCATCCTGCCCGAAGCCATGCTCAACTATCTGGCACGTTTGGGCTGGGCGCACGGCGACGACGAGTTCTTTACGATGGAACAATTCATCGAATGGTTTGATTTGAAAGACGTTTCCCCGTCCCCAAGCCGTATGGATTTGAAGAAACTCTACTGGATTAACGGCGAACACATCAAAATCACGCCCAACGGCAAACTCGCCGAACTCGTCAAACCGCGCCTTGCCCTGCGCGATATTCATGAAACCGAAAAACCTGCTTTGGAAGACGTGTTGGCATTGGTCAAAGACCGTGCCCAAGATTTGAACGCCTTGGCAGACGAATGTCTGTATTTCTACAAAAAACAAGTCCCTGCCGAAGCCGATGTTGCCAAACACTGGGATGACGAAGCGGCGGCACGCATGCTGCGCTTCGCCGAACGCCTCGAAGGGCTGGAAGACTGGAATGCCGAAGCCATCCACGACCTCTTCAAACCCTTCTGCGACGAAGAAGGCATTAAAATGGGCAAACTCGGCATGCCCCTGCGCCTTGCTGTCTGCGGTACGGCGAAAACCCCCAGCGTCGATGCCGTGTTGGCATTAATCGGCAAAGAAGAAGTGTTGAAACGTATCCGCGCTTAAGTTATCCACAGGCGTGGGCGATGCCGTCTGATGTCGGAATGCGGCTTCAGACGGCATTCAAACGGAAGTTGAACATGAAAAAAATATTTTATTTTCTGATGGTTGTTTTTTCTACAAGCGTATGGGCCGGGGATGCTGAAGACAATTTGCTCAGTATCCAATCCGGTTACCGCGCCTTATTGCAAAAACAAAACAAGCTTGACGGAAAAATTATCGGGATGCAGTCGGATTTGGAAGATGCGCGCAGACGGTTGCAGGCGGCTCAGGCAGACATCGCCCGTTTGGAAGCGGAAATTCCTGCAGCAATGGCGCAAAAAGCCCGGCAGGCTGAAGAGCTGAGGCAAATCGGAGTGCGTTTGGACCATGCTTGGAATGCGGTTTACGGCGCAGGGGGAACGAAAGCGTCGGGGAATTGACCGATGAATTCCCTCTTTGTGGACAATACTGTTTTCATTACACGGCTGAAAGCCGGGCATATCGGCAGGTTGGTTCAGGCGTTGTTTGAGGAGTGGCACGGATTTGAACCGTGGTCTTCTGTGGATAAGATTCATGCCTATTACGGCAGGTGTTTGAAGGATGACGAACTGCCGCTGGCATTTGCGGCTGTGGATGATTCCGGAATCCTGTTGGGTTCGGCTACGGTCAAGCGGCATGATATGGAAAGTTTTCCACAGTATGAATATTGGTTGGGTGATGTCTTTGTTTTACCTGAATATCGCGGAAAAGGCATTGGTAGGAGGCTGGTCGCCCACTGCATAGGCGCAGTGCGTTCGCTGGGGATAAAGTTCTTGTATCTTTATACGCCTGATGTGCAAATATTTTATGAATCATTCGGCTGGGCGGTTGTCGGGCGACATTTCCATAACGGTGAATGGGTTACGGTTATGCGTTTGGATGTGGATAAGGTTTAAGCCGAATGGACAAATGCCGTCTGAGCTGTTCGGACGGCATTTTTTATGTTTGGAAACTTCCTGTCAGATAATATTTATCCACAGATTTTTCCATATGGTTTGATGCTGTTCCGACAACGGAAATTAAGATACGGATTTGCACAAATCTTTCAGACGGTACAGTTCTGACAATGCTTCGCGCGGGGTCAGGCTGTCGGGATCGAGGTTTTCCAGGGCTGCTGCCAATATACCTTCAAAATGTTTTTCCTCTGCTTTGTCCACAAAGTTGCCCACATTCGGTTCATTTCCTTTTTCAGACGGCATGGTACTGAAAATATCCAGTTGGGGCCGGTTTGCGGCGGCTTGGTTTTCCAGTCCGTTCAAATGCTTTTGGGCGGATTTCAATGCGCGTACAGGCAGGCCGGCGAGTTTGGCGACGGCGATGCCGTAGCTTTTTCCGGCGGGACCCGGTTGGATTTGGTGCAGGAACACGATGTCCTGTCCCTGTTCGAGCGCGGAAAGGTGCATATTGACGGCGGCGGCGTGGGCTTCGGGCAGGTAGGTCAGCTCGAAATAGTGGGTGGCAAACAGGCTGAAGGATTTGTTTTTTTGCAGCAGGTGTTCGGCAACGGCGTGCGCGAGGGCGAGACCGTCAAACGTCGAAGTGCCACGTCCGACTTCGTCCATTAAAACAAGGCTTTGTTCGGTGGCGTGATGCAGGATGTAGGCGGTTTCACTCATTTCGACCATGAAGGTGGAGCGGTTGGAGGCGAGGTCGTCCGATGCACCGATGCGGGTGAAGATTTGATCGACAGGCCCGATTGTGGCGGCATCGGCAGGCACGAAACAGCCGGTGTGTGCCAATAAAACAATCAGCGCGACTTGGCGCATATAGGTGGATTTGCCGCCCATATTGGGGCCGGTGAGCAGCATGAGGCGGTGTTTGTGGTCGAGGTCGGTGTGGTTGGCGGTGAAGTGGCGTACCTGCTGTTCGACAACGGGATGGCGGCCGTTTTCGATGTGGATAACCGGATAGTCGGCAAACTCGGGACGGACAAAGTTCCGCTCTTTTGCCAAGGCTGAAAATGTGGACAACACGTCCAGTGCGGCGGCGGCTTTGGCGGCTTTTTGAAGCTGCGGCAATGCCGTCTGAAGGTTTTTCAATACGCCGTCAAAGAGTTGTTTTTCTAAGGCGAGGGCTTGGTCTTGGGCAGTCAGCACTTTGTCTTCAAAGGCTTTCAGTTCCGGCGTGATGAAGCGTTCGGCGTTTTTGAGGGTTTGCCGGCGTTGGTAGTCGGCAGGTGCTTGTTCGGCTTGGGTTTTGGACAATTCAATGTAAAAGCCGTGAACGCGGTTGAACTCGACTTTGAGTGTGGACAAACCGGTACGTTCGCGTTCCTTGGCTTCCAAATCCAGCAAAAATTCGTCGCCATGGTTTTGAATGCGGCGCAATTCGTCCAGTTCGGGATGAAAACCGTGGTTGATGACATTGCCGTCTTTCAGCCAGACGGAAGGTTCGGGCAAAATGGCTTGGCGGAGCTGTTCGGCTGTAGATAGGTTTTCCGGGAAAACGGCTTTGAGGGTTTCCAACAGGCTGCTGCCGTTTGCGGACAAGTCGATTTCGGACAGGGCAAACAGGCTGTCGCGCAGGGCGGCGAGGTCGCGCGGACGTGCGTTGCCGACGGCGATGCGGGCGGCAATGCGTTCGATGTCCGCAATGTTTTTCAGACGGCATTGGAGGGGTTCGTATTGGCTTTCCAGCGCGGTTACAGCTTCTTGGCGCGCTCGGATGTGGGCGCGGTTGCGTAAAGGGTGGTGCAGCCAGAGAGCCAAGAGGCGGCTGCCCATGTGGGTAGAGCAAAGGTCGAGCGTGGACATCAGGGTCGGCGATTTTTTGCCGGAGAGGGTTTGCGTGATTTCGAGATTGCGGCGCGTGGCGGCGTCCATGCCGATATATTGGCTGTCGGTTTCGAGCGACAGGCCGTCCAAGTGTTGCGGCATCAGGTTTTGCGTCAGGCGGATATAGTTCAACAGTGCACCTGCCGCGCCAATCGCAACGGCGTGTTCTTTGCTGTCCAAACCGAAGCCGCGCAAATCTTGGCAGCCGAAATATTCCGTCAGCAGTTTTTCCCCCGCGTCGGCGGCAAACTGCCACGCGTTCAGGCGCGTAACACCCGATGCCGTCTGAAGTTGCGGTGCGTTTGTACTGTCCGGCAACAGAATTTCCGCCGCCTGCAGGCGCGCCAGTTCGTCGTCCAATTTATCCACAGTTGTCAGCTTGGTTTTGAATTCGCCGCTTTGCAGCGATGCCCACGCCAAACCGATGTATTTTTTGTCGGGGGACACGGCAACGATGCGGTTGGTTTCCTTGTCTTCCAGCAATGCGGAATCGGTTAGCGTGCCAGGCGTTACGATGCGCACGACTTTGCGTTCTACTGGCCCTTTGCCCGCGCCGACTTCGCCGACCTGTTCGCAAATCGCCACGCTTTTGCCCATCTTCACCAACCGCGCCAGATACTGTTCCGCCGCGTGAAACGGCACGCCCGCCATTTTAATCGGCACGCCGTCCATCTGCCCGCGCGTGGTCAGGGTAATGTCCAGCAGCTTTGCCGCTTCCACTGCGTCATCCAAAAACAGCTCGTAAAAATCGCCCATGCGGTAAAACACCAGTTTGTCGGCATGTTGCGCTTTGATGGCGAGATACTGCTGCATCATCGGGGAAACGGAGGGTTTGGACATGGGGCTGCCTTATCATTAGGAAAACGGTATTGTAGCAAAAGGTTTTGTCTTCGACGGAATGAGACTGACCGTAAGCCTGTCAATAAAGTTGTGGAGATAAATAGGAAAACAGCAAAGTTATCCACAAGAATATTATTAAGTCAAAAAACATCCACGCTTATCTGTCTTATACGGCAAGCCTTAAACTCAAATTTATTTGACAAAAAGTTAATGAAAATATTGGATATTTAATACTTATACACAAGCAGGTCGGCAATCATCAAAATCATCGTTAAAATTTTAAATTCAAATATTGATAATAAAAGTTTTGGAAATCTGCGAAAACAGCAAAATTCATCTATATCAAATAAGCATCAAGTAGTTGGGTGTAATAGTAGAATGTAACTTTATTTCAGAATACAATACAGGTATTGAAATTTCGTTTCATAGCTTGGAGTATAAACATGAGCATTAAAGTAGCGATTAACGGTTTCGGCCGCATCGGCCGCCTCGCATTGCGTCAAATTGAAAAAGCCCACGGCATCGAAGTCGTCGCCGTCAACGACCTGACCCCTGCCGAAATGCTGCTGCACCTTTTCAAATACGACAGCACACAAGGCCGTTTCCAAGGTACTGCTGAATTAAAAGACGATGCCATCGTAGTAAATGGCAAAGAAATCAAAGTTTTCGCCAATCCGAATCCCGAAGAATTGCCTTGGGGCGAGTTGGGTGTGGATGTCGTCCTTGAATGTACCGGTTTCTTTACCAGCAAAACCAAAGCCGAAGCACACATTCGTGCCGGCGCGCGCAAAGTCGTGATTTCCGCGCCCGGCGGCAATGATGTGAAAACCGTCGTATATGGCGTAAACCAAGACATTTTGGACGGCAGCGAAACCGTCATTTCCGCCGCTTCCTGCACCACCAACTGCCTTGCCCCGATGGCGGCAGTCCTGCAAAAGGAATTCGGCGTAGTCGAAGGCCTAATGACCACCATCCACGCCTACACCGGCGACCAAAACACCCTTGACGCGCCGCACCGCAAAGGCGATTTGCGCCGCGCCCGCGCCGCCGCGCTCAACATCGTGCCCAACAGCACCGGCGCCGCCAAAGCCATCGGTCTGGTTATCCCCGAATTGAACGGCAAACTCGACGGATCCGCCCAACGCGTCCCCGTCGCCACCGGCTCGCTGACCGAATTGGTTTCCGTCCTCGAACGCCCCGTAACCAAAGAAGAAATCAACGCCGCGATGAAAGCCGCCGCCAGCGAATCTTACGGCTACACCGAAGATCAAATCGTTTCTTCCGACGTTGTCGGCATCGAATACGGTTCGCTCTTTGACGCAACCCAAACCCGCGTGATGACCGTGGGCGGCAAACAGCTGGTGAAAACCGTTGCCTGGTACGACAACGAAATGTCCTACACCTGCCAACTCGTCCGCACTTTGGAATACTTTGCAGGCAAAATCTAAGGCTTGAACAAACCTGTGGATAAGTAAATGCCGTCTGAACGCAATGTGTTCAGACGGCATTGTTTATCTGTAACTTGATATTGCGGCTTATGGTGAACAAACAACAGCCGTTTGTTCAACTGCTATGCGGCAAAACCGGATTTTTGCCCGATTTAAAGCGGGGTTGGGGAAAGATCAATAACGGTTGCGCGGTTTTCCTCGATTTGAAACCTGACTTCGTAATCCGCAATATTCATCACATAAATTCGTTCGGGAATATCCTGATAGGCGGGGCGCGGGTCTTGGGCAATACTTTGGCTGATGAGATTTTTGGTGCTTTCAGATAAATTTTCCGCGCCGATGTTTTCCAGCCATACGACTTCCAACTCTTCGGGTTTGCCGCTGACAAAGCCGGATGCGGCATCGGGTTTGGATTCGACAAAGGGGATATAAGGCTTGATGTCGACAATCGGTGTGCCGTCCAACAGGTCTGCGCCGCTGCAATAGAGGCGGACGGGTTTGCCGGTTTCAATGCGTTCGAGTTTTAAAAGTGACAGTCCGAGATGATTGGGGCGGTGGGGGCTGCGCGTAGCGAATACGCCCATTTTTTGTTTGCCGCCGAGCCGTGGCGGGCGCACCATTTGTACCCAGCCTTCATCTAATACGCCGTGAAAAATAAAACTTATCCACACATAGTCGAAGTGTTCCAGTCCGCGCACGCTGTCTGCGGTAAATTCGGGATTCAGCTCGATGCAGACTTCTGCGGCGGAGACCAAACCGGGCTGGCGGGCGATGCCGAATTTCTGTTTGTAGGGCGAGCGGGCGGTGCCGATGGGGGTAATGGTATAAGTCATAAGGTTGTGGATAAGTTTTTCGGAAAAACGCTATCTTATCACAGTCGGTTTTACCGCTTTGGGGCAGTAATTTGTTATAATACAGGGCATTTTAATCGTGTTGAAATAAAGTAGCACAGAATCCTCGTGTCCAAGACGCTCTTAAAAAAGGCATTGGAGTATTGATAAAAAAAAGAAGCATAACGGTTCGCTATAACGAAGAGGGAATCCCGTATATTACACCCAAGTCAGGTTGTTATCTTTCCTTTCAGATCTCACCTATAGGAGGTGAGATTGAAATTTTGGGTAATAAAATCGGATTACAGCTTCTAGCAAGGAGTATCTTAGGTATAGCTAAAATGGAGGAGGTGGATATGACATATCATATCCACCTAGATGAATTGTACTCCTTAAATAAAGAAGGTAAGAGTTTTGTTATTCGTAAAATAGAGAATGACGATCTTAAGTGAAGAAGTAATGAGATGATTGTTTCTATTGATGTTGATGCACAAAAAACGTTTACGCCTTTGTGTCCTAAAGAGCTGCCTGTGAACGAGGGGCATTTGATTGTCGAAGAGTTGAATGCCCAAGCCGCTTTGGCGGATTTGCGCGTGATGACGAAAGATGCGCATCATATGGCGGCGAAATGGCTTGTGGATAACCCTATTGATATGTTGAAACCGACAGGTTTGCCCGATGCGGATTTGACTTGGGTGGCTCATGCGATGGTCGGTACGCGCGGCTATGAATTGTTGGACGGGCTGCCTTCTGTCAAGGAATATGATTATTGCGTTTGGAAAGGCGTTGATCCTGAGTTGCATCCTTACGGTGCGTGTTTTCACGATATTGAGGAAAAACTAAGCACGGGGCTGATTGAGTGGCTGCGCTGTCAAAATACAGATACGGTCATTGTCGGTGGGCTGGCTACGGATTATTGTGTGAAAACAACGGTTTTACAGTTGCTTAAAGGCGGTAGTTGGCAGGTTATCGTCAATGAAGCGGCTTGTCGGGGCATTGCGCCGGAAACCATCGAAACAGCATGGCAGGAAATGCGTTCTGCCGGTGCTATTATCTTAAAAAACGCTGAAGAAATTAAAAAATATATTAATAATCAATAAGTTAAAATCGTTTCACGTGAAACACCCTTCCTAAATATGAAAATTTTGCTTGTCCGCTTGTCCAGTATGGGCGATTTAATTCACACTTTGCCCGCAATCGAAGATTTGGCGCGACAATTTCCTGATGCGGAACTTCATTGGTTGTGTGAAGCTGGATTTGCGAATATTGCGCGCCTGCATCCGTTTGTGAAAAAAATCCATGTGATGAAATGGCGGCAATGGCGCAAACATCTTTTTCAAGCAGAAACTTGGCAGGAAATAGGTCGTCTGAAACAGACTTTGCGGCAGGAAGTATTTGATTTTGTATTGGACAGTCAAGGTCTGATTAAAAGCGCGTGTTTCGCCAAAATGGCAAAATCCCCTATTTATGGTTTAGATAAAAACAGCGCACGCGAAGGATTGGCTGCATTGGCGTATGCGAAAACATACGCTGTACCGAAAGGAAAAAATGCCGTTTGGCGCAACCGTGAACTGTTCGCCCAAGTATTTGGATATGCAATGCCGGAAACACAGGTATTCGGTTTGACCATTCTTGAAGCAGGTCGTCTGAAAAATTTGGAGCAGCCGTATTATGCGGCTTTGCACGCGACCAGCCGGGACAGTAAGTTATGGCCTGTGGAAAACTGGCGGGCCTTGCTGCAAAAGCTGAATGAAGAACAACAATGCAACGTTTACCTGCCATGGGGAAATGAAACTGAAAAAACGCGTGCCGAACAAATTGCAGACGGACTGCCATTTGCCATTGTGTGCGACAAAATGAATTTATTGCAGGCGGCGTATCTGCTGAAACACGCGGTTGGAATTGTCGGTGTGGATACCGGTTTACTGCATTTGGCAAATGCTTTGGAAAAACCTGTGGTCGGTATTTATACCGATACCGATCCGATTAAAACAGGCGTTCAAGTTTCGGCTGTTGCAAAAAATTTGGGCAATATCGGGCAGATTCCGACTGCGGATTTGGTTTATCAAACGTTGATGGATTGTGTGGCTGCTGATGAAGGCTCAAAGGTCGTCTGAAACTGATATAGCGGCATGACATTTTCCAGTTTGTTGAGTACAGGAATGTATATCCTTCAGCCTGAGTAAATGCTTTAAAAATGGTATAATCGGCAAGCATTATCCGAAAGATTTTTGAATGAATTCGTTTTTAAGGAAAACGGATTTGGTTTTATAGGGAAGAAGGTTTGGTTTCGCTGGATGGTGAAAGCAGCGTTCTTTTTAGGAGGGTTCAATGAAAGCACTGGTCGCAGTAAAGCGCGTAGTGGACTACAACGTCAAAGTTCGTGTAAAAGCCGATGGTTCGAATGTGGATATCGGCAATGTCAAAATGTCGATGAATCCGTTTGACGAAATCGCTGTGGAAGAAGCTGTCCGACTAAAAGAAGCCGGAAAAGTAAGCGAAATCGTAGCGGTTTCTTTGGGTGAGAAAAAATGCGAAGAAACCTTGCGTACCGCTTTGGCTATGGGTGCCGACCGTGCAATTCATGTTGAAACCGATGTAAAATTGGAGCCGCTGGCCGTTGCCAAGCTGCTGAAAGCTGTTGCGGACAAAGAAAATCCGCAAATTTTCTTTTTGGGTAAACAAGCGATTGATGACGATGCCAATCAAGTGGCGCAAATGCTGGCAGCTTTGCTGAATGCGGCGCAAGGTACGTTTGCTTCAAAAGTACAAATTGAAGGTGATGAAGTACAGATTGTGCGCGAAATTGATGGCGGCGAAGAAACCATAGCATTGAAATTGCCCGCTGTTATCAGTGCAGATTTGCGTTTGAACGAGCCGCGCTTCGTCAAACTCCCCAATATTATGGCGGCGAAGAAAAAACCTTTGGAAAAACTGGCTCCTGCCGATTTGGTTGCTGACATTTCACCTCGTCTGAAAACGGTGAAATTCGCCGAGCCTAAAGCGCGTCAGGCAGGCGTAAAAGTAGCAAGCGTTGCCGAATTAGTTGAAAAATTGAAAAACGAAGCCAAAGTGATTTGAGGAGACTGAAATGAGCGTATTGATTATTGCCGAACACGACAACAAACAGTTGAATCCTGCCACTTTGCATGCTGTTACCGCTGCCGCAAAACTAGGCAAAGTCGATTTATTGGTCGCCGGAAACGGCGCATCGTCCGTCGTGGAGTTCGCGAAGCAAGTAGCGGGAGTGGAAAAAGTTTTGGTTGCAGATGCTGCCCATTATGCTGAAGGTTTGGCTGAAGAGTTGGCTCCGCTGGTTGTCAAATTGGCGGCGGATTACCGCTATGTTGCAGCAACGGCAACCACATTCGGTAAAAACCTTTTGCCCCGCGTAGCCGCCTTATTAGACGTACCGCAAATTTCTGATTTGACCGAGATTGTAGATAACACGACTTTTGTACGTCTGATTTATGCAGGTAATGCATTTGAAACCGTGCAAGCCAATGCGGAAAAATTGGTGCTGACCTTCCGTGCGACGGCTTTTGACGCAGCGGCGGTGCAAGGTGGTAATGCTGAGGTAATTAATATTGAAACAACCCCTGCCCAAAACCTGAGTCGTTTTGTTAACCGTCAGCTTTCCCATTCCGATCGTCCCGAACTGACTCAGGCAAAAGTGATTGTTTCCGGTGGTCGTGCGTTGGGTAGTGCGGAAAAATTTAATGAAGTGCTGACACCGTTGGCGGATGTTTTAGGTGCGGCAATCGGTGCATCCCGTGCGGCAGTTGATGCCGAATATGCGCCAAACGATGCTCAAGTCGGACAAACCGGTAAAGTGGTTGCGCCGCAACTCTATTTTGCAATCGGTATTTCAGGTGCGATTCAACACGTTGCTGGTATGCAGGACAGTAAGGTGATTGTCGCAATCAACAAAGATGCCGATGCGCCGATTTTCAATGTAGCCGATTACGGATTGGTTGGCGATTTATTTGAAATTGTTCCACAGTTAACAGAAGTATTGAAAAAATGATGTTTCACGTGAAACTTTCAGACGACCTTGTATTAATGAGGTCGTCTGAAAACATTTCAGCATGATTACGACTTATAAAACCATTACTTCCCCGACACAGGCTGAGTTTAAAGATAAAGGCAGCCGTTTTATTGCATTTGCCTATCCGATTCGGACATTGGCTGATGTGAAAAAATACCTCGATCCGTTAAAGGAAGAACATCATAAAGCACGACACTGGTGTTATGCCTATCGTTTGGGCGTGGATGGTATGCAATTTCGTGCCAACGATGATGGAGAGCCATCAGGAAGTGCTGGACGACCAATTTTGGGACAGATTGATTCGGTGGGCATCACCGATGTTTTGGTCGTGATCGTCCGCTATTTCGGTGGTGCTTTATTGGGCGTTCCTGGTCTGATTCACGCGTACAAAGAGGCGACGGCTCAGGCGTTGGCTATTGCGGAAGTGATTGAAAAGAATATTGAAAAAACCGTTTGGCTGAAATGTGAGTATCCGTTTTTGAATGAAGCAATACGCATTGCCAAACAATATCAGGCGGATATATTCGAGCAGGATTTACAGTTGGATTGCCGATTGATGGTAAGTTTATCGTTGGCAAATTATGAGGCCTGTGTTTCGGCTTGGAAGAATACTCGGCAGATTGAAGTAAATACGGAAAAGCCTTTTGAATGAAAAGGTCGTCTGAAAATCCACATCTTAGAGTTTTCAGACGACCTCTTCGCTCATTAATCTTCTTGCGTATATCTGTCCAAGGCATCGACGCTGTAGCGCAAATATAGCCAGGCTAATTGATGGAATTCGCCCAGCGCGTTCCATAAGGCATCTTCGCTCATAATGCTGTATTCGCCTTTCGTACGCAAATCCAGTTCTGCTCCATCTTCAATAGCCTGATGACACACCTGATATTCGTGGATGTAGAAATTATCCATATCGCGAATTAAAGCGACGGCATATTTCCAACGGTGGATGTTTTCTTCCAGTTGCGGTAGTAAATGACACCATTCGCGGTATTTGCTTTGGATTTCATCAATACGTTTTTGCATGGTTGCTTGTCCTTTTTTAATTTATGGATAAGTTGAATAGGTTGCATAGTGGAATGAAGTGGTCTTTGTTTGATTCCACCAAAATTTCTTCAGATGGGACAAAAGTCCCTTTGTATCGAGTTTTCGTTAAAAGTATATATTTGTCAAGGAGATGGCATGAAACTGCTGGTTATCGGTAATGGCGGTCGCGAACACGCGCTGGCTTGGAAATTGGCGCAGTCGCCCAAAGTGGAAACAGTATTTGTTGCGTCTGGTAATGCCGGTACGGCGATTGAACCTAAGTTGCAAAACATCGCCTTGACTGCGCATCAGGATTTGATCGAATTCTGTTGTAAAGAAAATATTGCTTTTACCGTCGTCGGTCCTGAAGCACCTTTGGCGGCGGGTGTTGTGGATGAATTCCGTGCCGCAGGACTGAAAATATTCGGTCCGACACAATATGCGGCGCAGTTGGAAAGTTCTAAAGATTTTGCTAAAGCATTTATGGCGAAATACAACATTCCGACCGCGCAATATCAAACCTTTGAAAACGCCGATGCCGCACATGATTACGTTAATCAGAAAGGTGCGCCCATCGTCATCAAAGCCGATGGTTTGGCGGCAGGTAAAGGCGTGATTGTGGCAATGACTTTGGATGAAGCGCATGCTGCGATTGACGATATGTTGTTGGGCAATAAAATGGGCAATGCAGGCGCACGCGTTGTGATTGAAGATTTTCTGCAAGGCGAAGAAGCGAGCTTTATCGTTATGGTTGATGGCAATCATGTATTGCCTATGGCGACCAGCCAAGACCACAAGCGTCTTTTAGACGGCGACAAAGGTCCGAATACAGGCGGTATGGGTGCGTACAGTCCCGCGCCTGTGGTAACGCCAGCCGTGTATGAGCGCGCGATGAATGAAATTATTTTGCCGACTGTAGCGGGTATGAAAGCGGAAGGACATGAGTTTACCGGCTTCCTGTACGCAGGTTTGATGATTGATCAAAGCGGTGCACCCTATACGATTGAGTTTAACTGCCGTTTCGGCGATCCTGAAACCCAGCCGATTATGAGCCGTCTGAACAGCGATTTGGCGGATTTGGTCGAAGCGGCAATAGACGGCAAACTCGATAACGTAACCGCAGAATGGAACCCGCAAACTGCCGTAGGTGTAGTGCTGGCGGCTCAAAATTACCCCGAAACGCCCAAAAAAGGCGATGTTATTTCCGGTCTGGATGCAGCCAACCAAATCGGCAAAGTTTTCCATGCAGGCACAACGGCAAACGGGAAAGGCGACGTATTGACCAACGGCGGACGCGTATTGTGTGTTGTGGGATTGGGCGACGATGTGGCGCAAGCGAAAGCCAAGGCGTATGGCGCATTGGAAAAAATCAGCTTCGACGGCATGCAATACCGTAAAGACATTGCCGATAAAGCGATTAATCGTTAATTAGAAAGAGGATGATGCCGTCTGGAGCCAAGTATGACTGATACGCTTCAGACGGCATTTTATATTATGTTATTTCCGAGAATTATCGCAGCATCAGCGCAACGTAGGTTAAGCGTTTATTTGAAAAAAGGCGGTTTGGTCGCTTATCCGACCGAATCTTGTTATGGCTTGGGGTGTCTTCCTACATTAGCCAAAGCACTCGGTAAGTTGGCGCATTTGAAAAAAAGGCCGCAACACAAGGGTATGATTGTCATCGGGAATCAATTTGAACAATTGCAGCCTTTTCTTCAAATGCCGTCTGAAAATCTACAGGCTGTGCTTAGAAAAGAATGGCCTGCTCCTAAGACTTTCCTATTATCCGCCAAATCCTGTGTCTTACCTGAGCTGCGTGGGAAGAGGCGCGGCAAGCTGGCGGTCAGAGTCCCCGATCATGCAGGTGCAAGGCGTTTGTGTCAGGCATTGGGTATGCCTTTGGTTTCCACTTCATGCAATCGGGCGGGCAAACGCGCGTGTCGGACGGAGAGGGAAGTCAGAAGGCAATTCGGACGCGATGTGTGGATTGTTGGTGGGAGAATCGGCAGGCAGAAATCGCCGAGTCAGATTATCGACGGGGAAACAGGTAAACGTTTACGTTAGATATGGTTGCTTGAATGAAAACTTTTTTGCATACACAAAGAAAAAAATTTTCGGATGGTATTTCTCTACATGACTGTTATTGCACAGAGATAAAGGTAGAAGGACGCAACGTCTGCTTTGATTTTGAGGACGGTTTTATCGTTCTGAACAACAATCCAAACAATCAAGCGGGCAAGCATCTGAAAACAGATTTTTCCCGTGTTGTTTTAACCCATGAAAATGAAAACGCCGAAGACGATTATTTGGTCGATATTTTTGAAGACATCGTTTTTTTAGGGAAACGTTTGTTTACGGTCAGAAAATTCCTTGATCTTTCCGAATTGCTTGAGATGGTCAATACACAAGGCTATTTTCTTGAATTTCTGTATCTGTATGAGTGTATCGGTATCAAAACAAGCGATTATTTTTTAGAGGCTGTGTTGGTTAAGGGACGGAGCCGGGAATGTAAAAAATGCTTTATCAAAATTATAGGGGCAAGCAGTTTTGTGTATCAATGGAACAATTTACGTTTGGATAGTGAAATTGTATAGCAGGCTTATATTTCGGATGGAAGCCGGTTTAAAAAAATAATGTGGATAACTTCGGGGTAACTTTTCAGGGAATGGCAAAATGCCGTCTGAAATGCTGATATTTCAGTATTTTAGATGGCATTTTTATGATAAGGTTTATGGATAAATTTGTGCATAAGTTGCAATCAGAGTTTTTTTCCGCATACGGTTTCATATTGTTTTTCGGTTAATGTCCCGGACAGGATGCTCATCGGGCGGAGGGAAGAGGCTGTGTAGCTTTGTGTGGAAATTTCCGTGTTTTTTGTATCAAATAGCTGTAGCGAACTTAAGCGGTATGTTTTGTTGTTGCAGTGGATTTCCCACTCGGCAATGGCAGTCTTGTATGCGGGGGTGTTGGCAAAACGTTCTTGTTTTAGATTGGTAACAACTTTTTTATCTTGGAAAATCATCAGATTTCCGTTTTTTCTCACGCTGTCTTTATTGATATATGTATGAATATTGCCGTTTGAAATCGTGCCGATATTTTTCCATCGGGCAGACTTGTCCGGTGTGCTGCAGGCGGTTAGCAATATAGGGAGTAAAACGAAAGATAGGAAGATTGGGCGCATTAGGGTTTCCTTAATCATTGAAATCCGCTCATTCAGAAAGAACGGGTTGGGCGGGAGGGATAATGCCGTCTGTGAAATAAGGCAAATAAAGCAAATATGGCAAATTGATGCAGCCTTCGTATTTTGCGTATTTATACATTCCGTATGGGAATATGCTGCTTTTGAAGCGTGTATTATGGATGAACTGCCGATAACAGTAAATCGGTTTGATTTGTTTCCGTCAGCTTATGCCGTCTGAAGCCCTTTCAGACGGCATTTATTTTGAAGTTCTGGTTGTTTTTGCCAGTGATATTTTGATGGTTTGAAGTTGTCTTTTATATTCACGGCAATACGGACAGAACAGCAGGTGCATATATATGGAAATCTTCTCGCCTGGGGTGGTTTCCCGGTCCTGATGTTTGGAAAGAAGCAGGGCAATATCGCGGCATTTTTTCATAACGTTACTTCGGGTTTTCTTGGTTGAACCATTTGATTTGCAGGCATTGGCGCAATGATTCTCGGGCGCGGTGCATAATGGTGTGGTAGTTGGCCGTGCTAATACCGCACATTTGTTGTATTTCGTTAGATGAAAAACCGAGTATTTCCTTCAGGGTAAATACCCGTGCGGTGTTTTCAGGAAGGTTGTATAGGCAGCTTTGCAGAATTTTTTGGAATTCGTTGTTATTTAATGATTTTTCCGGAGTGTTCCAATGTTGCGGCTGCCCTTCCGGCGTCCAATGCCCGTTTTGGGAAAAATGGCTTTCAAATACTTCATCCAGCAGCTCGTCATCTAGTGCGGTAAAGACTTTCCTTTGTCTCCCGATTTGACGTAATGCGTCAATAATTTTGTTTTTCAATATGGCAAAAAGCCAGCTGTTGACAAGCGCCCTGCCTTGAAAACTGTCGCCTGCGCTGTATGCGGACAGCAATGTTTCCTGCACTAAATCTTCAGCCAAATCAGGATGGTCGGGCAATTGAAGCCGCGCAAAATGCAGAAGCAGTTTGCGAGACTCCATTAATTCGGCATCGGTCAGGTCGGGTAGCGGCATAGTATCGGGAACAAGGTAATTTTATGCGGATAGATGGTTTTAGCCCGGGGAATTGCCTTCCATATTTTCGGATATGGCGGACAAGGAGGGGATGATAATCCTTTGTTCAATCCAGCCTGACCATTTCCCAAGCAAAATATTTTTCCAATTATCGGCTTCGGGCATAAATTCGACAAGGGTTTGGGCGAGGGTGTCAAACGAAAGCGCGGAGGAACCCATTATCTCCAGCAGCATCATATCGAAGCCGTCCAATGTTTGGTACATCACATCATCTTCGGTGTTTCGCCATATTAACAAGGCTGTTTCCGCTTCCTGCAAATCATCAGTAACATCATATCGATATTGCCGGATAAAGGCCGCAGGGGAGGGCGTGTATTTGCTGTGATTTGAATAATGAATGTCGGGAATATCCGGAATTTGTGCAACTTCTGCCAGTAATTGGGTATATTCAAAATCCATCAGTGCCAAAATGTCGTCTGAAAGCGGCAGGCTTTGGCAATATTGTAGGAACTCGCCGGGGATTTCTTGAAAATAGGGCGTTTGGGCGTGCGCGTCGCGGACGAAACCTTCTTTCAGACGGCCCCATTCTTCGCTGTCAAAGTATTGCAGCGTTTCGGTATAGCAGCGGTCGATAAAGCTGTGGATATTGTTGCGTATCAGGCGGATATAGACGTTCAGTCGGTCTTGCGGCAGGCCGTCTGCGGCTTCGCCCCCGCGTATGGCTTGGGCGAAACGGTGCTGGTATTGGGCGGAGGTTTCAGGCTGCACGGCGGTATTCCTTTCCGGCACGCGTTTGATAGTCGGCAATTTTGGCAACTTCGGCTTCGAGTTCGGCAAAAGGTGGGAAATTGAAATCGCGTTCCAACAGGGTGGGCGGAATCGTCGGCAGTTTGGCATAGGCAAGTTCGAGCAAGTCCCAAACAGTCGGCAAAACTGCCGCGCCATGTGTATCAATCAACAATTCCGGCGTTTCCACGTCATGTCCGGCAATATGGATATAGCACACGCGCTCTGCATCCACATTTTCTAAAAAGGCTTCAGGCGACAACAGGCCGTGATTGACAGCGTTGACGTAAATATTGTTCACATCCAAATGAATACCGCAGTCGGCTTCACGGGCAACTGCGTTGAGAAACTCGACCTCGTTCATCTCGGCAAGCGGAGAATGCAGGTAGTAGGACGTGTTTTCCACGGCGATGCGGCAGCCCAAACGGTCTTGCACTTCGCGGATACGCCGCGCCGTATGATGCACCATTTCTTCAGTGAAAGGCAGCGGCAACAAATCGTAAAGATGACCGCCGTCGTGGCAGTAGCTCAAATGATCGGAGAAAAACGTGCAATCGTAACGGCGCATCATTTCTCTGATGCCGTCTATCAAATCGGTATCCAGCGGTGCTTGCCCGCCCAGCGACATAGACAATCCGTGCAACGCCAGCGGCAGCCGTTCCGCCACGCGGTCAAACTGTTTGCGCGCCCTGCCGCCCATTTTCAGCCAATTTTCCGGTGCAGCTTCGATAAAGCATATCGGGCTGTTTTCGGAAAGCGAGAGAAAGTCTTCCGCCAAATCGCGGCGGTAGCCCAAGCCTGCGTGTTGAATCATATTTTTACCCGGTTCGGATGACACAAAAGAATAATGTGCTTGTTTAAAAAAATCTTTGTTTGCCGTTAAAAAAGCCGCATTTTAATGAAAAACGCGGCTTGGTTTGAAGGGGCGGGATTATTTAGAACCGCATTTGCCTTCGCCGCATTTGCCTTCGGCAGATTTGGCTTTGGCTTTAGATGCTTTGGTGTGTTTGTGGGCTTTTTTTACGGTTGCACCGCATTTGCCCTCGCCGCATTTGCCTTCTCCTGCTTTAGAAGCAGCCGCGCCGCACGAACCTTCGGCAGATTTGGATGCGCCGCAAGAGCCTTGGGCGGATTTTTGAACGCCTGTTGCGTTGCTTGCCGGTTTGTCGGCGGCAACGGCACCGGCGGCCAAAGACAGGGATAAAGCACCGGCGAGTGCGGCAGCAATGTTTTTGTTCATTTCTATTTCCTTTTCAGAATATCAAGTTAACGAGATAAGGTTGGAATGTTTAAAGTCAGATTCCACGACTGAATCAATCTTGTTTCAGACGGCATCGGGGGCAAAACCGTTTTTTCAGCAGCGTATCCAGCGACCATCCGCCCGCACCCTGCAAAAGCAGCGGGATTAATACCACGATATAAATTAAAGCCATTTTATAACCGTTGTCGCAGACATTGTAACCCGAACCGGCGTGAACCGCAGCCCAGGCGACGGCGGTAACGACCATCAGCCCCAATGCCGACAGGCGCGTTGCCAAACCCAAAAGCAACAGTACGGGCAGCAAAAGCTCCGCATACATCGCAAGATTCCAGTTTAACGCATCCGGCAGCAAGTTGAACGGGAATGGGAATTGATCGTTGATTTCGGAAAACCAATTCTCCCCGTTCCATTTTTGCAAACCCGATTCCAAAAATTCATATGCGGCAAACAGACGCAAAACCAGCATAGCGGATGCCGTCTGCCAAGTTGTTCCGATTTTCATAAGTATTCCTATTTTGGTTCTGTTGATACCCCATTAGACGGATTTTGTCGGAAAAACTGACACTCGGCAGCCAACAATTTAACAAGTTAATGAATATAAAAAGAAAGTATTTTGACGGAAAGAAAGGGAAAAAGGCGGGATATTTGGATAACGGCGGTGTTGTGAGATAATTCCCGCCTTGGACGGTATGCTTTCAAATGTTAATCCCGACAATAACAAAACGGGACTACTCGATGATAATTTATCAAATAAATCACTTAAAAAATAATCAATATGGATAAGGGTATAAAAAAATACGGCAGAATCTATGAAATCTCGCTCCCAAATGGGAAATTTGCTTACATATGTAGGGTGAGGCAATACGAGTTTGGTATTTTTGATTATCTCTCGGAAAAGACAGCCAATATGGATGAGCTTCTTTCTGTTGGGTTTAAGACTTATAAAGCCTGTATAGAAACAGCCATAAGAAAGAAGATTTGGAAACTGATAGGGCAAGTTGATTTAGAGAAAGAAAATATAATATATCCAGATTTAGCGATTTTCTTATCATACAATAAAGAACTTTTTATTAGACAATCAAGAGTAATGAGAAACGGAAATCCTTTGGTAGTTCCTCAAAAAGATTATATAGACTTACTAAAGCGAGGGTATATATTTGGTTTCTTTGACGATTACAAAATCTTTGAACTCTGGCTGTCTAGTAATGTGGAAAATTATCCAGAAAGTGAAGGCATATTTCCTTTGCCATCTCAGTATTTATAGGGGCAACGGCCTATGTCGCTGGAAAATGAAACTATTGATGGTGGCTTCGATCATTCATATGACCCCAACAATTACAATTTCCGTAAAGGAAAAAAAGAAAATATTAATTTTGATGATGACTTAACAAAGCCCCTTTCGCTTGGCTGTCAAAGGTGGTTGTTAAGAAAAGCAATCCCCCTTTGACGGGATGCGATATATAAAGGAATGGAAAATATGGTAACGTTTTCAAAAATCAGACCACTTTTGGCAATCGCCGCCGCCGCGTTGCTTGCCGCCTGCGGTACGGAGGGAAACAATGCCGCCCGCAAGCCGGTGCAAACCGCCAAACCCGCCGCAGTGGTCGGTTTGGCTCTCGGTGGCGGCGCATCTAAAGGATTTGCCCATATAGGAATTATTAAGGTTTTGAAAGAAAACGGTATTCCTGTTAAGGTGGTTACCGGCACATCGGCAGGTTCGATAGTCGGCAGCCTTTTTGCATCGGGTATGTCGCCCGACCGCCTCGAATTGGAAGCCGAAATTTTAGGCAAAACCGATTTAGTCGATTTAACCTTGTCCACCAGTGGTTTTATCAAAGGCGAAAAGCTGCAAAATTACATTAACCGAAAAGTCGGCGGCAGGCAGATTCAGCAGTTTCCCATCAAATTTGCCGCCGTTGCCACTGATTTTGAAACCGGCAAGGCCGCCACTTTCAATCAGGGGAATGCCGGGCAGGCGGTTCGTGCTTCCGCAGCAATTCCCAATGTGTTCCAACCCGTTATCATCAGCGGGCATACATATGTTGACGGCGGCCTGTCGCAGCCCGTGCCCGTCAGTGCCGCCCGGCGGCAGGGAGCGAATTTCGTGATTGCCGTCGATATTTCCGCACATCCGAGCAAAAATGTCGGTCAAGGCTTCTTCTCGTATCTCGATCAGACGCTGAACGTAATGAGCGTTTCCGCACTGCAAAATGAGTTGGGGCAGGCAAATGTGGTTATCAAACCGCAGGTTTTGGGTTTGGGTGCAGTCGGCGGATTCGATCAGAAAAAACGTGCCATCCGGTTGGGTGAAGAGGCAGCGCGTGCCGCATTGCCCGAAATTAAACGCAAATTGGCGGCATACCGTTATTGACGCGATGCCGTCTGAACGTGTTTCCAGAAGGCTTTATCCATAGAAAAAAATACCCGAATCCCGTACAATACGCCCCTAAAATTTTGAAAGAACAAAAGAATCATGGAAGCCGAAGTAATCAACCAGCTCAACAATACCCTGAACGATTTGGAAAAGCGCAGCGAAGACATCCGCGTTTATATGGATTATCAGGGCAAGAAAGACCGATTGGAAGAAGTTGTCGGCCTTTCTGAAGACCCCGAACTTTGGAATGACCCGAAACGCGCCCAAGAAATCGGCAAAGAGCGCAAAATCCTCGAAGGCATCGTGCTGACGCTCGACAACATCGCGTCGGGCATCGAAGACAACCGAATGCTGATTGAAATGACCGTCGAAGAAAACGACGAAGAAGGTTTTGCCGCCGTGCAGGAAGACGTGTCGGGGCTGGAAAAACAGATGGCGGATTTAGAGTTCAAGCGGATGTTCAACCAGCCCGCCGACCCGAACAACTGCTTTATCGACATCACTGCAGGCGCGGGCGGTACCGAAGCGGAAGACTGGGCGGGGATGCTGTTCCGTATGTACAGCCGCTACGCCGAGCGCAAAGGCTTCAAAATCGAAATCCTTGAGGAAGACGACGGCGAAATCGCAGGCATCAACCGCGCGACTATCCGAGTGGAAGGCGAATACGCTTATGGTTTGCTGCGTACCGAAACCGGCGTTCACCGCTTGGTGCGCTATTCGCCGTTTGACTCGAACAACAAACGCCATACCTCGTTTGCCTCCGTGTTCGTTTACCCTGAAATCGATGATTCCATTGAAATCGAAATCAACCCTGCTGATTTGCGCATCGACACCTATCGCGCATCCGGTGCGGGCGGTCAGCACATCAATAAAACCGACTCCGCCGTGCGTATTACCCACGAGCCGACCGGGATTGTAGTGCAATGTCAAAATGACCGTTCGCAACACGCCAACAAAGCCGCTGCGATGGAAATGTTGAAGTCCAAACTGTATGAATTGGAAATGCGCAAACGCAACGAAGAGAAACAGGCGTTGGAAGAAGGTAAATCCGATGTGGGTTGGGGCAGCCAAATCCGTTCGTATGTCTTGGATTCCTCGCGCATTAAAGACTTGCGTACAAGCTACGAAGTCGGCAATACCAAAGCCGTATTGGACGGCGATTTGGACGGCTTTATCGAAGCCAGCCTGAAACAGGGTGTGTAGTTTAGGCTGTATGCCGTCTGAAACCTGTACCGCTTCAGACGGCATTTTTGCGTTTCGTGTTATAATCCGCGCCGCACACGGGACGGGCAGACAGTCGCCGCGTATCGCGTAAGGCATACGGGGAGGAAAGTCCGGGCTCCGCAGGGTAGAATGCCGGTTAACGGCCGGGCGCGGTAACGCGACGGAAAGTGGAACAGAAAGTAAAACCGCCGATGGCTGCTTTGGCAGCACAGGCAAGGGTGAAAAGGTGCGGTAAGGGCGCACCGCGCATTTGGTAACAATATGCGGCAGGCCAAACCCCATTCGGAGCAAGACCAAACAGAACGCAATGACGCTGCCCGCCGAGCGTTCGGGTAGGTTGCTTGAGCATACCGGCAACGGTATGCCTAGAGGAATGACTGTCCAACGACAGAACCCGGCTTACCGCCCGTCCGGTGTGCATCCGACACGCAAATGCCGTCTGAAACCTGAAATATGGTTCAGACGGCATTTTTATTTAGGCTGTGTTTTTATAGTAGATTAACAAAAACCAGTACGGCGTTGCCTCGCCTTAGCTCAAAGAGAACGATTCTCTAAGGTGCTGAAGCACCAAGTGAATCGGTTCCGTACTATTTGTACTGTCTGCGGCTTCGTCGCCTTGTCCTGATTTTTGTTAATCCACTATATATTTCGTTGATGCAGCACTCATTTAGTCGGACAAAATGCCTTTTACTCAATAGAACCGGTTTCCGCCCAAGCGGAAATAAGCGGTTTTTTCTTGCAAACAGACGGAATCAGACGGGTATTCAAATGACAATCGGCAGGCTGCCTTCCGGTTGAGCGGGAGCCTGTCCTGTCGGATGGAAACGGTTTGGTTTCATTATGCGGAAAAATGCCGTCTGAAGGGTTCAGACGGCATCGGCGCATCGGGGAAGGACTTAGTCTGTGCCTTCGAGCATTTTGTTCAATTTGGGGACGAGCAGGAGCAGCAGGAAGCCTGTGGCTGCGCCGATGTAGAACAGCAGCCGGTAGAAGCCGATTTCGTCGCCCGCCTGATAGCCTTTTTCAAACAATACGCCGCCCAAAGTGAAGCCTAATGAAAAGGCAAGGAAATTAAGGGCGACCATTTGGGTTTTGAATAAAGGCGGTGCGATTTTGGTGGAGATGGACAGTGCAATCGGGGAAATCATCAGTTCGCCTATCGTGATGGCGAGGACAATCAGTGCGAAAACCGCAATAGGCATCGGCGTGCCGGAGGAAATAAAGGGGACGAATCCCAAAAACGACGCGCCGGTAACAAATACCGCCATAGCAAATTTCAGCGGGGTTTTAGGCTGTTTGCGCCCCATTTTTGTCCACATTGCCGCCATAAGTCCGGAAAACAGGATGACCCACAGGCTTTGCATAGAATCTTTCCAAGCGACGGGCACGGTAAACGAACCGATGGTGCGGTTGACGGTTTCGTCGAAATAGACGGTTGCCACGGTGTAAATCTGAAACCAGACCGCCCAAAACATACAGATGGTCAGGAAAAGCGGGATGTAGGCGATGATGTGCCGTTTGTTGTCGGAACTGACGCGGGGGGTGGCCAGCAGGCGGGCGAAATAGGCGATGACGGCAAGGATGACGGTAGATAAGAGGATGCCGGAGAAATTGTCGAGGTTGACAAGCCCGGTTTTGATGGCGGTTGCAAGTGCGGCGATGAGGGCGATGCCGACGGCGGTCGCAGTTTTGCCCTGTCCTTTTGAAAGCGGATGGGGGACGGTGGGATGGGGCAGATTTTTACGTCCCAAGGAATAACGCCACAAGCCGAATGCCATACCGACTGCCGCCGCGCCGAAACCATAATGGAAACCGATGTTTTCTTGAAGCAGTCCGGTCAGCAGCGGGCCTAGGAAGCCGCCGATATTGATGGCGATGTAGAAAATGGAAAATCCCGCATCGCGCAGCGGGCGCATTTCGTCCTGTTCGTATAATGCGCCCACCATAGAGCTGGCCGTGGATTTCACGCCGCCGCTGCCCAATGCGATGAATATCAGCCCGATTAAAAGGCCGTACAGGCCCGGTGCTGCGGCAAGGACGATGTGTCCGAGCATCACGACGATGCCCGAGAGGAAGAGGGTTTTTTCCGCACCCCATACGCGGTCGGCAAACCACGCGCCCAAAATGGTGGACAGGTACACGCTGCCGCTGTATGCGCCGACAATGCCGCCGGCGAGGGTTTTGTCTATGCCCAAGCCGCCTTTGTCGGCGGTGTAATAGAGGTAAATCAGCAGGATGCCCTGCATTCCGTAAAATGAAAAACGTTCCCACAATTCGATATGGAAGAGGGTGGAAAGCTGGAAGGGGTGGCCGAAGAATGTTTTTTCTCCGGTGGGGGCGGGATGCCGGGACATAAAGGTTCTCCTAAAAGATTTTCTCTCAATGCCGTCTGAAACGGATGCGGACGGCGGCGGTGTTTTTTGTATGAAAATCGGTTTTTAACCGATATTTTCATTCTTTGTCAAACGATGCGCTGCCGTTTTTTGCGGACGGATGTTTTATATTTGTTTCAATTCAACGGATTGTATTTTAGAGGACGTGTTCCGATACGGCGCGGGTAAAGTCTTTTCAGTCAAGCGGCTTATCCGATAGGGCGGTTTTTTATAGTGGATTAAATTTAAACCAGTACGGCGTTGCCTCGCCTTGCCGTACTATTTGTACTGTCTGCGGCTTCGTCGCCTTGTCCTGATTTAAATTTAATCCACTATACTTAGATGGAAAATCACCGCCTTATATATCCGCCACGCCGAAGGGCGCATTATAGTGGATTAACAAAAACCAGTACGGCGTTGCCTCGCCTTAGCTCAAAGAGAACGATTCTCTAAGGTGC
>NZ_CAUIZY010000010.1:0-64011 GCF_962747855.1 Neisseria blantyrii | reverse complement strand
AAAAATTTTATTTTTTTTAAAAAAAAAAAAAAAAAAAAAAAAAAAAAAAAATAAACTTACCTTATAATTGCAGTTGTTTTAGCAATGTCTGTTTCGCAGACTCATTGAGTAAGACGTTTTCCCCGTAATGTGTTTGGCCGTCTGTCCCCTTTGGGTTCGGACGGCTTTTTTTTGGCTGTGTTTGAATACCCGGTTGGTTTTATCTGTTTGCAGCGGGGGGAGCCGCTTATTTCCGTTCGGGCGGAAAACGGTTCCATCGGATAAAAGGCATTTTGTCCGACTGATTAAAGTTACATCTTAGGTTTGCATCGGCGGAATATTCAAACACAGCCTTTTTTAAGGAAATCCGGATACGGCGGCGCATCAATAATGCGGCGGAATCTCGTCGCGCAGGGAATACGGCTCTTGCGCGCCGGGATTCCTGTCCTGCATTTTTTGATACAGCAGCCTCAACTGAGCCTGTTGCAAATCCAGCGTCTGCCGCAATTCCGCCACCATCGCGTTCAGGCCGGCGATTACGTCTTCCTGAAGCGCGGATTGGATTTCCAGCTCTGTGATGCGGTGTTCCAACTCTTGAACCGCGTCCATTTACAGCACCATCGCGGCAATCCAGCCGGCAATCAACAGCGGGATGTTGTAGTGGATGAAGGTCGGGATAACGGAATCGCGGATGTGGTCGTGTTGTCCGTCGGCGTTCAGCCCCATCGTCGGACCCAGCGTGGAATCGGACGCAGGCGAACCGGCATCGCCCAACGCCCCCGCCGTGCCGACAATGGCGACGGTGGCAAGCGGCGAAAAACCCAAACCGACACACAAAGGCACATAAATCGCGGCAATAATCGGCAAAGTGGAAAAGGACGAACCGATGCCCATCGTTACCAAAAGCCCCACCACCAGCATCGCCAACGCCGCCATACCTTTGCTGTTGCCGAATATCGCCATACTGCTTTCCACCAGCGGCTGAATATGCCCGGTCGCATTCATCACGGCGGCAAAACCCTGCGCGGCAATCATAATGAAGCCGACCATCGCCATCATCTTGATGCCTTCGCCGAATACGTCGTTTGCCTTGTCGCGGTTGATGACCCCCAACATCATAAATACAGCGAAACCGAGCATCGCGCCCAACACCAGCGAGTCTTCATACATCAACTGTATGGCAAAGCATACGGCAATGGCGGCGGCGGCAACTAGGCTGCGGTAGGCGGACGGCTGCGGACGGTTTGCCGCATCGGCGTTGCCCGCCGTATCGGCATTGTTGCTTTGGTACAGTCGCGGTTTGCGGTAGTGGACAAACGCCAGCAGGAGTCCGGTTACCATACCCAATGCAGGAATCGCCATTGCCGCCATCACGTTGATGTTTTTAACGTCGAGTTCCGGCGCGGCGGAATGGATGTTGCCCAACAGGATTTCGTTCAAAAAAATCGCGCCGAAGCCGTAAGGCAGGAACATATAAGTCGTAACCAGCCCGAAAGTGATGACGCACGCAATCAGGCGGCGGTCGATTTTCAGGCGGTTGAACACCAAAAGCAGCGGCGGAACAATCATCGGGATAAAGGCAATGTGGATGGGGATGATGTTCTGACTCATAATGCCCATCACAAGGATGATGGAAAGCAGCAGCCATTTGACCGCGCCCTCGCCCGAACGCACGCTGTCGGGCATACCGCCCCGGTTCAGCTTGCGGACGACCGCGCCGGCAAGCTGCTGCGGCAGGCCGGAATGGGTAATCGCCATTGCAAACGCGCCGAGCATCGCATAAGAAAGCGCAATCTTCGCACCGCCTTCCAAACCTTTGTTGAACACGGGGATAATCCCCGCCTGACTGACCTGGCCCGCCGCATCGGCAATGTTTTGCAGCGGCATACCCGCCACCGCGCCGCCGACAAACGCGCCGACCGTCAGGCTCAATACCACGTGCACGCGCGACAGCGACAGCACCAGCATAACGATTACGGCAACTACGACTGCATTCATTGTTTATCGCTCCAAACCTATAAATGTTTACATATCGAAACACATCATAACCCAATAACGGAAAACCCGCCAATTTTGCAAACAATTATTTCAAATGCTTCATATACTTCCCCAGCGTAACCCTGTCCAAACCCGCCAAATCCGGCAGGGTTTCCACTCCTGAAAAACCATTCTCCGCCAACACGCCGCGCACCGCCGCGCCCTGATCGAAACCGTGTTCCAGCAACAAAAAACCGCCTTCCGCCAAACGGTCGGGCGCGCCTTGCGCCAATGCCCTGATGCAGCTTAGGCCGTCTGAAAAGTCGGTCAGCGCGATTTGCGGCTCAAACCGCAAATCGCCTTGCGACAAATGTTTATCGCCGTTTTCGATATAGGGCGGGTTGGACACGATGATGTCCCATTTCCCTTCAGACGGCATATCGGTGTCGAACCACGAACCGTATGCAAATTCGACCCGCGCGCCCAAATCTGCCGCATTTTTCCGCGCCGTTTCAAGGGCGGGCGGGCTGATGTCGGATGCGCGCACAAACGCATCGGGGCGTTCGAGCGCGACGGTTACGGCAACCGCGCCGCTGCCCGTCCCCAAATCCCACGCGCGCCCGTTTTCGGGCAGGCGCGCCAATACGGCTTCGACCAAGTGTTCGGTTTCGGGGCGCGGAATCAGCACGCTCGGATTGACTGTAAAGCGTCTGCCATAAAATTCGCGCACACCTAAAATATAGGCAACCGGCTCGCCGTTCAGACGGCGTTGCGCCAGCCTGTCCGCCCGCTGTCGGACTTCGTCCGGCATTTCTTCCCCGCCCCGCGTCAACAACTGCACGCGCGTATGTTCCGAAACATATTGCAGCAGCATTCTTGCTTCATTTTTGGGCAGTATTGACAAGCCCAACCATTCGTCAAACGTCATTTTTTATCCAGTCTGCCGCTGATGCGGCTCGAACATTTTTTCCGGCTTTGCGGCACGCTGATTCAGAAAATATCATTTTGCATTGAAATTATATAATAAAGAAAAACACCTTATCGCCGTTTCAATACCGTAGGAATTTATCCGAACAACAGAAACGCTCCGCCGTTATTCCGCGCAAGCGGCAACAACGGAATAAATAAAAAACAATGACATAGTTGGTTTTCCTTTGAATTTGCGATATTTTCGGCGGCTGAAAAAAATCCGCACCCGCCTTCAAATGCGGATACGGATTTTCTTGTCAAACAAACTTATTCGGCCAGCAATGCTTCCGGTTTGACTTTTTCGCCATACACGGGCAAGAGGGTTTTTTCATAGGCGGCTTTCAGACGGCCGTCTTTTTTCATGGCGGCGATTTCGCCGTTGACCCAGTTCAGGAGGTCGGCATTGCCTTTTTGAACGGCGGGGGCGATAAATTCGGCAGGGCCTAAATTACCGATGGCGACTTCAAAATCCGGGTTTTCTTTCGCCCACGCCCACAGCAGGGCATTGTCGTGGGCGAGTGCCGCGCCGCGTCCGTCTTTCAGCGCGTCGAAGGTTTCGGTGTTTTGGTCGAATTTCAATAATTTGACTTCGGGATGGTTTTTGGTGAAAAAGGCATCGGCGGTCGTGCCTTTGTTGACCAGCAGGGTTTGGTCTTTCAGTTGCGCTACGTCGGTAATCGGTTTGCCTTTGGGGGAAACCACGCCCAACGCCACTTTCATATAGGGGTCGGCAAAATCGACGGCTTCGGCGCGTTCGGGAGTTTTGGTGAAGTTGGCGAGGATGAGGTCGACTTTGCCGGAACGGACGTATTCGACGCGGTTTGCGGCCTCGGTCAGGACGAACTCGACTTTGTCGGGGCTGCCGAGCAGGTCTTTGGCCAGGTCTTTGGCGATTTCAACGTCAAAACCTTGGTTTTTACCGTTTGCGTCCACATAGCCGAACGGGGGCTTGTCGCCGAATACGCCGATGCGGATCACGCCTTTTTCCTTGATGGCGGCAACAGTTGCCGCACCGCTGCTTTGTGAAGATTGGGCATCGCCGGAGCCGCTGCTGCCGCCTCCGCAGGCGGTCAGACCGACGGCGATGGCGGCGGAAGCCAAAAGGGCTTTGAGTTTGGCATTCAGTTTCATTGGGAATCTCCTTTTTGAATGTTTGCTTGGGATGAAATGCCGTCTGAAAGGGGTTCGGACGGTTTGCGGTAAATCAGTAGTCCATACCTGCCAGAAATTGGCGGGCGCGTTCGCTTTTTGGTGCGGAAAAAAAGGTTTCGGGGTCGGACGATTCGACGATGCCGCCTTTGTCCATAAAGACGATGCGGTCGGCAACTTTGCGGGCGAACCCCATTTCGTGGGTTACGATGAGCATACTCATCCCTTCGCGGGCGAGTTCCAAAACCACTTCCAAGACTTCGCGCACCATTTCGGGGTCGAGTGCGGCAGTGATCTCGTCCAACAAAATCACTTCCGGATTCAGGCACAGGGCGCGGACAATGGCGATGCGCTGTTTTTGTCCGCCGGAAAGTTCGCGCGGATAGGCGTTTTTGCGGTCGGACAAACCGACGCGTTCCAATAATTTGTCGGCTTGTGCTTCCGCTTCGGCGCGGTTGCGGTTTTGTACTTTTACCGGGCCTAAGAGGATGTTTTCGATGACGGTCATGTGGGCAAACAGTTCGTAGCTTTGAAAGACCATACCGACTTTTTGCCGGGCGGTTTGCCAGGAAACGTCTTTGCCGAATTCGCCGATGCCGTCCATCACGATGCTGCCGCCTTGGTGCGGCTCCAAACCGTTGACGCAGCGCAGGAGGGTGGATTTGCCGCAGCCGGACGGGCCCAGCAGTACGATGACTTCGCCTTTTTCCAAGTCCAAGTCTAAAGATTGGATGGCGGTTACGTTGCCGTATTGTTTGTGCAGCTTGCGGATGCTCAATAAAGCCATATCAGTGTTCCCATTTTTGTTCCAGCTTTGCCGCCAGCAGCGACAGCGGCCAGCAACATAAAAAATACAGCATAAAAATCAGTCCATAAACCCAAAATGAAGCATTGGGCTGCGTCAGCAGCGAGTTTTCAATAATTTGCTGCCCCACTTTGACCACTTCAATCACGCCGATAAGCGAGGCGAGCGAACTGGTTTTAATCATTCGCGTAAACAAATTAACCGCCCCCGGCAAAGCGCGGCGGACACTTTGCGGCAATTCGATGTATCGGAACACTTGGCGGCGGCTCAAACCCAGTGCCAAGCCCGATTCCACCTGATGTTTTTCAATCGATTCCAATGCGCCGCGCACCAAATCGCCCATTTCGGCGATGCCCCAAAGCGTGAAAACCCAAACGCAGACCCAAAATCCGCCGATGTGTATGCCCGTCCACACGGACAAACCGAAATACAGTCCGAACAACCACACCAAAATCGGCACGATGCGGATGGTTTCGAGATAAAACCGCCCGATAAAGCGGACAAGCCGGTTGCGCGAACGCAAAACCAGGCCGAACAGCGTTCCCAATACGCAAGAAGCCGCGACAGAGATTAAAGAAATTTGTGCCGTTAAGAGCAGGCCTTCGCCCAACCGTGCCGCATTTTTTCCTTCAAACAGCCATTCAAATGCCATATTTCGCACTCCGTATGCGGTTTTCCAATCGCCGTACCAACAAAGAAACAGGCAGCAGGATAATCAAATAAGCGGCAAACAACAAAAACAAAGCCTCGTTGGTTTTGTAGTCCATACCAATCACATCTTTGGTAACAAACAACAATTCCGCAATGCCGACCGCGCTAATAACGGATGTTTCTTTCATTAAAAACAATATATTAGCGGCGACAGCCGGAAAAGCGACCGCCCAAGCCTGCGGCAATTCGACATAGCGGAACACTTGAAAGCGGCTCAAACCGATTGCCTTGCCCGCTTCGACCTGCCCTTTTGGTACGGCGAGGATGCCGGCGCGGACAGCTTCCGCCATATAGCTTGCGCCCAAGAAAACCAGCGCGATTACGCCGCAGGTGAAGCCGTCCCATTTGATGCCCATTTTCGGCAGGCCGTAATACAGGAAAAACAGCTGAATCAGCAGGGGCGTATTGCGCGACAGTTCGATATAGGCGCGTGCCAATGCGTAGAAGGGGCGGATGCGGTATGCCGTTACCACGGCGACGGGCAGTCCGAACAGCAACGACAAAACAACGCCGTAAACGGACAATTCCAGCGTCAGCTTTGCCGCATCGGCGAATTTGGGTACGGCATCAATCAGATAAGGCCAGTTCATCAGAATCAGAAATCAGCTTAACGAAAGGCGGTATTTTAATGAACTTGTAAGATAATGTTAAAGAATGCTTGGGAATATCAAACATCGGAAAAAAGAATAAGGCGATGCCGTCTGAAGCCTTCAGACGGCATCGCGCCGGATTCCGCGTCAGATTGCGCTGCCGCCGACGGTCAGCCCGGCATCGATACGCAGGGTCGGCTGCCCCACGCCGACGGGGACGCTCTGCCCTTCTTTGCCGCACACGCCGACACCGCTGTCGAGCGCGGTATCGTTGCCTATCATCGAAACGTGTTTCAGCACTTCGGGTCCATTGCCGATGATGGTCGCGCCTTTGACAGGGTATTGCAGTTTGCCGCCTTCCACCCACCACGCTTCGGACGCGCTGAACACGAATTTGCCGCTGGTAATGTCCACTTGTCCGCCGCCGAAGTTGACGGCGTAAATGCCTTTGTCGATGGACGCGATGATTTCGTCGGGTTCGTAGCCGCCGTTTTCCATAAAGGTGTTGGTCATGCGCGGCATAGGCGCGGAAGCGTAACTTTCGCGGCGGCCGTTGCCGGTCGATTGCGTACCCGTCAGGCGGGCGTTGGTTTCGTCCTGCATATAGCCGGTCAAAATACCGTCTTCAATCAATACGGTGCGGCGGGTTTCGTTGCCTTCGTCGTCGATGTTGAGCGAACCGCGCCGGCCGGCAATATCGCCCTGATCGACGACGGTAACGCCTTTGGCGGCGACGCGCTCGCCGATCCGGCCGGAAAAGACGCTGGTTCCCTTGCGGTTGAAATCGCCTTCCAAACCGTGTCCGACCGCTTCGTGCAACAACACGCCCGGCCAGCCGTTGCCCAAAACGACGGTCATTTCTCCGGCGGGCGCGGGGCGGGATTCGAGATTGGTGAGTGCCTGCTTGACGGCGGCATCGACAAACTGCCGCACCAGAGTTTCATCGAAATAAGCCAAGTCGTAGCGTCCTCCGCCGCCCGCGCTGCCCTGTTCGCGGCGTTCGCCCTGTCTGGCGATGACGGTAACGTTCAGGCGCACCATCGGGCGGATGTCGGCGGCGTGTTTGCCGTCCAGACGGGCGAGGTAAACCATATCGTATTCGCAGGTCAAACCCGCCATCACTTGCACGATGCGCGGATCGGCGGCTTTGGCGAGCGTTTCGACTTTGTTCAACAACGCGACTTTGGCAGCGGAATCAAGGCTGGCAATAGGATCCATCGCCATGTGGACAGGCTTGCCGTAGGCAGGTGTCGGCACTTTGACGCTGGCCTCGCCACCGGCCGCACCAATCACGCGAACGGCTTTGGCAGAGCGGTTGATCGAATCAATACACAGGCTGTCGGCGTAGGCAAAAGCGGTTTTATCGCCCGAAACGGCACGCACGCCCACACCCTGATCGATTTGGAAGCTGCCCGATTTGACGATGCCTTCTTCCAGATGCCAACTTTCATAGGCGGTGCGCTGACAATAAATGTCGGCATAATCGACATGGTTGGTGCCGATAATGCTCAGGCTTTGGGCGAGCAAATCGGGAGAAAGATGGTTGGCTTCGAGCAAATCTCGCCGTACGGCATAATAGGTTTGATGCATGGTGTCGGAGCATAAAAAATCAGTGGGCCGATTATACGGCATTTGTTATGAAAATGTATCGTGCCGCCTGAAATGTAAGATTTTTGCCAACATCCCCTGCTTTTGTGTACACTTAAAGCTCTTTGTCGGAGTGCTGCCCGCCGGGCGGCTGAGATTGCGAAAGCAAAATCCGTAGAACCTGTCGGGGTAATGCCTGCGTAGGAAACAAACCTTCCCTGCCCGTTCGGGCTTCCGTTCCCTTTCCGCACTTCCCCGCCCACCTTCCTTCTTTTTAAAGGACGTCATATGTCGGGCAATATTTCACAACAACCTTCGTCTGCCGCCTCCGCTGCCGGCATCGGGCTGATTTGGTTCGGCGCGGCGGTATCGATTGCCGAAATCAGCACGGGCACACTGCTCGCCCCCTTGGGCTGGCAACGCGGTTTGGCGGCACTGCTGCTCGGCCATGCCATCGGCGGCATATTGTTTTTCGCGGCGGCATATATCGGCGCATTCACGCAAAAAAGCGCGATGGAAAGCATACGCCTGTCGTTCGGCACAGGCGGTTCCGTCTTATTTTCGGCGGCGAACGTGCTGCAACTGGTCGGCTGGACGGCCGTCATGATTTATTCGGGTGCGGCGGCAAGTTCCGCACTGGGCAAAATGCTCTGGCAAAACGGATCGTTTTCTTGGTGGGCTTTTGCCAACGGCGCGCTGATTGTCTTGTGGCTGATTTTCGGCGCACGCAAAACAGGCTGGCTGAAAACCGGTTCGATGGTGCTGATGCTGTTGGCGGTTCTGTGGCTGAGTGCCGAAGTCTTTTCCACGGCAGGCAGCACCGCCGCACAGGTTTCAGACGGCATGAGCTTCGGAACAGCAGTCGAATTGTCCGCCGTCATGCCGCTTTCCTGGCTGCCGCTGGCCGCCGACTACACACGCCAAGCACGCCGCCCGTTTGCGGCAACCCTGACGGCAACGCTCGCCTATACGCTGACGGGCTGCTGGATGTATGCCTTGGGTTTGGCAGCAGCGTTGTTCACCGGAGAAACCGATGTGGCAAAAATCCTGTTGGGCGCGGGCTTGGGCATAACGGGCATTCTGGCAGTCGTCCTGTCGACCGTTACCACCACTTTTCTCGATGCTTACTCCGCCGGCGTAAGTGCCAACAATATTTCCGCCAAACTTGCGGAAACACCCGTCGCCATTGCCGTCGCCGTTGTCGGCACACTGCTTGCCGTCCTCCTGCCCGTTACCGAATATGAAAACTTCCTCCTCTTGATCGGCTCGGTATTTGCGCCGATGGCGGCAGTTTTGATTGCCGACTTCTTCGTCTTAAAACGACGTGAGGAAGTAAAAGGCTTTGATGTTGTCGGACTGGCCTTATGGCTGGCCGGCTTCATTCTCTACCGCTCCCTGCTGTCGGCAGGCTGGGAAAGCAGCATCGGCCTGACCGCGCCCGTAATGATTGCTACCGCCATTGCCACCGTATCGGTACGCCTACCGTTTAAAAAATCATCCGACATACAAAGGAACCCGTCATGACCCGTATCGCCATCCTCGGCGGCGGCCTCTCGGGAAGGCTGACCGCACTGCAACTTGCAGAACAAGGTTATCAGATTGCACTTTTCGACAAAGGCACTCGCCAAGGCGAACACGCCGCCGCTTATGTTGCCGCCGCCATGCTCGCGCCTGCTGCGGAAGCGGTCGAAGCCACGCCTGAAGTCATCAGGCTGGGCAGGCAGAGCATTCAGCTTTGGCGCGGCATCCGATGCCGTCTGAACACGCACACGATGATGCAGGAAAACGGCAGCCTGATTGTGTGGCACGGGCAGGACAAGCCATTATCCAGCGAGTTCGTCCGCCATCTCAAACGCGGCGGCGTAGCGGATGACGAAATCGTCCGTTGGCGCGCCGACGACATCGCCAAACGCGAACCGCAACTCGGCGGACGTTTTTCAGACGGCATCTACCTGCCGACCGAAGGCCAGCTCAACGGACGGCAGATGTTGTCTGCACTTGCCGACGCTTTGGACGAACTGAACGTCCCTTGCCATTGGGAACACGAATGTGCCCCCGAAGACCTGCAAGCCCAATACGACTGGCTGATCGACTGCCGCGGTTACGGCGCAAAAACCGCGTGGAACCAAGCCCCCGAACACACCAGCACTTTGCGCGGCATACGCGGCGAAGTGGCGCGGGTTTATACGCCCGAAATCACGCTCAACCGCCCCGTGCGCCTGCTCCATCCGCGTTACCCGCTCTACATTGCCCCAAAAGAAAATCACGTCTTCGTCATCGGCGCGACCCAAATCGAAAGCGAAAGCCAAGCCCCCGCCAGCGTGCGTTCCGGGCTGGAACTTTTATCCGCGCTTTATGCCGTCCATCCTGCCTTCGGCGAAGCCGACATCCTCGAAATCGCCACCGGCCTGCGCCCCACGCTCAACCACCACAACCCCGAAATCCGCTACAGCCGCGCCCAACGCCTCATCGAAATCAACGGCCTGTTCCGCCACGGCTTTATGATTTCCCCCGCCGTAACCGCCGCCGCCGTCAGATTGGCAGTGGCACTGTTTGACGGAAAAGACGCGCCCGAACGTGATGAAGAAAGCGGTTTGGCGTATATCCGAAGACAAGATTAAAGCCGTCTGAAAGGAACCCTATGACCTTCCCCCCCTTGAAATCTCCGCTCAAATTCTACGCCGTCGTTCCCACCGCCGATTGGGTGGAACGCATGGTCAAAGCAGGTGCGGATACCGTGCAACTGCGCTGCAAAACCTTGCACGGCAACGAATTGAAACGCGAAATCGCCCGCTGCGTCGCCGCCTGCCGTGGCAGCCGCACGCAGCTTTTCATCAATGACCACTGGCGCGAAGCGATAGAAGCAGACGCGTACGGCGTGCATCTCGGGCAGGAAGACATGGACACCGCCGACCTTGCCGCCATTGCCGCCGCCGGTTTGCGTTTGGGTTTGAGTACGCACTCCGTTGCCGAACTCGACCGCGCCCTGTCCGTACACCCTAGCTATGTCGCCAGCGGCGCGATTTTCCCGACCACGACCAAGCAAATGCCCACCGCCCCGCAAGGCTTGGACAAACTGCGCGAATATGTGAAACAGGCACGCGGCACGCCTGTCGTCGCCATTGGCGGCATCGATTTGAACAATGCTGAAGAGGTATTGGCAACCGGCGTTTCCTCACTCGCCGTCGTCCGCACCGTGACCGAAGCGGCAAATCCCGAAGCGGTGGTTAAAGCGTTTCAGGCTTTGTGGAATGAATAAGGTCGTCTGAAAACCAAATTTCAGACGACCTGCTCAATTAGGATATTCGATTGCCGTTATTTCAGATGCTATACAGGTAGACGCGGGCATAACGGCGTAAAGAATAATCGGTGGATTCAGTTGTCCCAGCCTTCCACCACCAGTTTGCCGACCATATCTCCGCATTCCAGCATCTCATGGGCGTGGCGCAGGTTGGCGGCATTGATGCCGTGCAGGATTTGGGTGGCGGTCGGGCGGATGATGCCTTCGTCCACCAGCCGCGCGGTTTCAGCAAGGATTTCGCCCTGCTGTTCGATGTCTGCCGTTTCGCGCAGCGGGCGGGTAAACATAAATTCCCAATGCAGCGACAGGCTTTTGCCTTTGAGCGGGTTCACGTCCAGCGTTTCGGGGTCGTCAATCAGCGCGATTCTGCCTTGCGGTGCGATGAGTTCCACGATTTGCGGCAGATGGCGGTCGGTATGGTTGGTGGAAAAAACAAACGATGGCGCGCCGATATTTAACGCGGCAATCTGTTCCGCCATGTTTTCATGATGGTTGATGACGAAATCCGCGCCCAATTCCTTCACCCACGCGCGGCTTTCGGGGCGGGAAGCGGTGGCGATGACTTGGATGCCGGTCAGCTTTTTCAGCAACTGGATGGCAAGCGAGCCGACCCCGCCTGCACCGCCGATTAAGAGCAGCGCATTGGCGCCGCCTGCCACGGGTTTGTTCACGTCCAAGCGGTCGAACAGCGTTTCCCATGCGGTAATCGCCGTCAGTGGCAGCGCGGTGGCTTGGGCAAAATCCAGCGAACGCGGCTTTTTGGCGGCAATGCGCGCGTCCACCGCCTGTAATTGAGCGTTCGAACCTTGGCGGTTGATGGCACCCGCGTAATACGCTTCGTCGCCGACTTTGAAATGCCGCACTTCGCTGCCGACCGCCTGAACGATGCCTGCCGCGTCGTAACCCAATACGCGGTACTGCCCTGCCGCAGGCGTATGCGCCGCCCGAACTTTCACATCGACAGGATTGACTGAAACCGCCTGCACGGCAACCAAAATATCGTGCGGCCGCAGTTCGGGTTCGGGCAGATTGATGTCGAGCAGGGCTTCAGGGTTGGAAACGGGCAAAGGGCGGTTGAAACCGATGGCTTTCATGATGTTCTCCTGTTAGGTCGTCAGAAAGCGTGTATCATGCACCCGAAGCACACTATTAACAAGAACGCACTTATTTTTCAGATAGTTACTTTTAAGTTACCGATTACGGAGAAAAAATTGAAACCTCTGCCCGAACAATCTGTCGTTGCTCTTTTTATCGATGCAGACAATGCACCTGCCAATAAAATCGAATTCATCATCAACGAGCTTGCCGGATACGGCTCAGTTATGATTCGTAAGATTTACGGCAACTGGAAAGAAGAGAGGCTAAAAAGTTGGGAAGCCGTATTACTGGATTATGCACTTGCCCCTGTGCAGCAATTTGATTACACGAAAGGCAAGAATGCTACTGATATGATGATGACTATCGACATGATGGATTTGCTGTTTCATAAGAAAATAGACGTATTCTGTATCGTCTCTTCCGATAGCGATTTCACGCCATTAGTCATGCGTATCAAAATGGAGGGTAAACAGGTCATCGGGTTTGGCGAACAGAAAACGCCTAAGTCCTTAGTGGCGGCCTGCAATAAATTTCTATTTTTGGATAGTGGAAGTAATCATGCAGCCGGTACCGCACCTAATTCGGGAATCCGCAAGAAAACAGCTAACGAATTGAAATGCGATACTGCTCTAATGAACCTGCTGCGAGAGGCAATTGCCAACTGCCGTGATGAAGACGGTTGGGCTCCGTTAAGTCACGTCGGTAAAGTTATCAACAATCAATCTTCTTTCGACAGTAGGAACTACGGTTACGAAAAATTGGGGGATTTGTTCCGTGCTATCGATATTTTCGAAACCAAATTGTCTGAAAATAAATCCCAACTGTATGTAAAAAATAAAAGAACGAAATAACAAAATTCAAAAGGATACCATCATGCCCCGCACACCGCACCCAAGCTACGACTGCGCCGAAGGCTGTTCGGTGGAAGCCGCGCTTTCCGTCATCGGCGGCAAATGGAAAGGCACGATACTCTACCGCCTGCACACGGACGGCACGCTGCGCTTCAACCAAATCCGCCGCATCCTGCCCGATGTGTCGCAACGCACGCTGACCGCCCAACTGCGCGCATTGGAAGCCGACGGCATCATTTTGCGTACTGTGTATCCCGAAGTCCCGCCGCGCGTATAATACCGCCTGACCGACTACGGCAAAACGCTTGCGCCCGTGCTGACGGCATTGAAGGAATGGGGCGACGGGTTCAAGCAGGAACAGGCGCATCGCGAATAAAGAAACTTACCTACGAAATATCGAGAAACCATGAACATCATCTTAAACGGCGAACCCGCCGAACTCCACGGCACGACCGTTGCCGACCTCATCGCCCAAACCGCGCCGCAACAGCCTTTTGCCGTGGCGGTCAATACCGTTTTCATCCCCAAAGGCGCGTATGCGGAAACGGTTTTAAACGAAAACGACAAAATCGACATCGTCCGCCCCGTCGTCGGCGGCTGAATGCCGTCTGAAACCCCAAAGGCACTCCGCTGGCTTTCAGACGGCATCGTATCCCAAACATATCAAGGAATTTTTATGCTCACCCTATACGGCGAAACTTTCCCTTCGCGGCTGCTGCTCGGCACGGCCGCCTACCCGACCCCGGAAATCCTCAAACAATCCGTCCGAACCGCCCAACCCGCGATGATTACCGTCTCGCTACGCCGCGCGGGAAGCGGCGGTGAGGCGCACGGGCAGGGTTTTTGGTCGTTATTGCAAGAAAACGGCGTGCCCGTGCTGCCGAACACGGCAGGCTGCCAAAGCGTGCAGGAAGCGGTAACGACGGCGCAGATGGCGCGCGAAGTGTTTGAAACCGATTGGATAAAATTGGAACTCATCGGCGACGACGACACCTTGCAGCCGGATGTATTCCAGCTTGTCGAAGCGGCGGAAATCCTGATTCAAGACGGCTTCAAAGTGCTGCCTTATTGCACCGAAGACCTGATTGCCTGCCGCCGCCTGCTCGATGCGGGCTGTCAGGCGTTGATGCCGTGGGCGGCCCCCATCGGCACGGGTTTGGGCGCGGTTCACGCCTACGCGCTCAAAGTCCTGCGCGAACGCCTGCCCGACACGCTGCTGATTATCGATGCGGGCTTGGGTTTGCCTTCCCAAGCGGCGCAAGTGATGGAATGGGGTTTTGACGGCGTATTGTTAAATACCGCCGTTTCCCGCAGCGGCGATCCGGTCAATATGGCGCGCGCCTTCGCACTCGCCGTCGAATCCGGACGGCTGGCATTTGAAGCCGAACCGGTCGAGGCTCGCACCAAAGCGCAAGCCAGCACGCCGACAGTCGGACAGCCGTTTTGGCATTCGGCGGAATATTGAAAAGGGTAGCGAAATTCCGTCTGAAATGTGTTCAGACGGCATCGCGGCTCAAAACGGCGGCAGCTTGAAACGGACAAACCGCCATTCCCCGGCATCACGGCTTTGTCGTGAGGAACAGGGAAACCGGCCGGAAAACCTTGCCGCCCACCCCGACACCGCAACCAACGAAACACCCGGCCTCCACGGTGTGCAGGCTGCCGCGCAAGCCCCAAGTACGGCAACAGAAGAAGCGTTTTGTTGTTGTTTGAATACATTTAAAAATACCTAAAGCCATCCGTAAGCCTTTATCTGCAACGGTTTCACCGCTTTTACATCCCCGAATCCACGCTCAAACACCCCCGAATGACAACCCCGTCCGTGCCAAATCGGACGGATGTTCAAACACGGGCAACCTTATTTCCGTCAGGCACGAAGCCCTCAGCTATGCCTGCTGACCCCGATTTGTCCGGCACAATGAAAGTTTGCCGTCCCGAATCACAAACATCGGAAAATAGTTTAATTTATTTATTTTTCATCGTGTTACAAAAAATCCACATTTATTTTTAAATTTTTATTGATAATTATTATTATTAGCGTATAATTAAAACCACTCGGAAGTCGTCAATTCCGAACCATTAAACACTGCATTCCCTCATCATTCACTTTCACACTTGGAGTCGGCATATACGAGACATACATTCCCTTTTTATATATCAGATACTCAAAACCGAAATGCCAAACCCACCTTCGCGGTGGGTTTGGCATTTATTGTCCGGCTTTCGCGCCTATTTGCAAGACTTGAGGCTCAGTTTGCCGTATGGGGACGTGATTTTACGGATTTCGTCCGCATCGGCGGCATTCACGCCGGTAAACAAAACCGTCATACGCGACACGCTCAAAGAATCGTCCTGCCGGCCGGTTTCCGCAGCGCGTTCAACAATATGCGCCCCACCAAATCCTGCGCCGGCAAGCCGGTTTTGCAGGGCTTGGGCGTTTTCCCGGCTGTTGCCGACACCCAAACTCAATGCGCCGTCAAACGGTATGGGGTTGAAACCTTTGGCAGACAGCTCCGCCGCCTGATTTTCGGCATCGGTGGAAACGGGCAGGACGACGCGATAGGTTTTGTCGGCAGGTTTGGCTTTGACGGTGCGTTTTTCGACGCTCCTGCTGGCAACGTGCGACCATTTGCCCAAAAGCCCTTTGATGCGGTGGTAGTCGTCCTCGTCCATCGTGAGGCTTGCCTGCGCGGCACATGAGGTATCCGCCGCGTTGTTTTCACGTTCCGCCTGCGCCTTTTCGGCGGCGAGTTTTTCGCGGCGGGCTTTTTCCTCGCGCTGTTTTTTCTCCTTCAGTTTTTTCTGTTCTGCTTCTTTTTGCAGGCGCAACTGCTCCGCCTGTTCTTCGGTCAGGATATCGCCCGGTTTGAGCAGTGCCGCCGTATCCTCCCCGGATGCCGCCGCATTGCCGGCGGGGGGCGTTGCGGGGGGCGTGTTTTCGGCGACCCGGTTCTCCGGCACGCCGCCCGCCGCTTTAACGGCCAATTTATAGCCCACCGTGCCGCCGAATACGGCAATATTGAGTACCGCCAAAAGGGTGAAGAGCCATTTCATCAGAATTTCCTCAATGTTTGAAACCCCGCCCGCCCGGGCGGCAGTCTGTCGGGCGGCAGAATCCGGATGGATTCGGACGGATGCCGCCCCGTGTTGAAAAAGAGCATATTTTCTAAGCGTGTTCCGATTCCCCGCCTTCGGCGGCAATCAGGTTCAGCAGCCCGTGGATGACGAGGTTGTCCGCCACGCGCACGGTATTTTCCGCCAAAAATGCAGGCGGCAGGGCTTCTGCAACTTTCGCCGCACCGCCGCCGGTAATGATGACATCGACAGGCTTGTCCTCGCCGTTTTTTTCTTTCAGACGGCAGTGCATCATCATAACCGAGCCGCAAACCGCGTCCATCATACCGCTGGCGATGGCATTGCTTGTGGTGGTCGGGAAAGGGTAACGCTTGCCGGCGGGGCGGTTGAGGTTGGCGGTTCGGACAGCGAGCGATTCTTTCATCAGGTGGAAACCGGGCATAATGGTTCCGCCGAGATAATGTCCGTCATCGGTGAGCGCGTCAACCGTTACCGCCGTGCCGCAGCTGACGACGACGCAGGCGTTGCGGCTGAAGCGGCGGCTGCCCAAGGCGTTGAACCAGCGGTCGGAACCGTGTTCTTCGGGGTGGCGGTAGTGGTTGCGTATGCCCAAAGCCTGTGCGGAAGACGGCAGCCACTCGATTTTTCGGGCGAGCTGTTCCTGAACCTGTGCCTTTTTTGATTCCCCGCACACGGCGCAACCGACAATACGGACGCGGTCATCCGCCCTTTCCGCCCACTCTGCGCCCAAACGGGACAAATCGCGGTACGGCGCGCTGCCGACGGTTGCGAACGTGCCGTTTTCCACCCACGCCCACTTGAGCCGGCTGTTCCCTCCGTCCAACAGCAAAAAACGTTCCGAATCCCGCCGCTTCGGCACGGGAACCGGCCTGTCGTCGGGCCGCAGGCTGATTTCTCCGCTGACGACCGTCTGTTCGCCCTCTGCCGTTTCCAAGTGCAGAACGCCTTGTCCGTCCACGCCTTTAACCGTGCCTTCGCACACGGTTTCGCCGTCGCGCAACAGCAATACCGCCTTGCCGTGGTCGCGGTTGGCCGTTTCATATTCCTTTAAAAATGGCGCGAACCCTTCTTCCGCATATTGCAACAACACCGCACCAAGTTCCGCCAACAACGTTTCCAGCAGCACGCTGGCATCGGCATTTCCCCGCCGCGATGCCGTCTGAAACAGCGATTGCACCGACGCGGCGTTTTCCACTTCCTTGGGCAGCACGAAATTGATGCCGATACCGACCACGGCAACCGTTTTGCCGCCCGCCCTGACCGTTTCAATCAGAATACCGCCCAATTTATCGCGTCCGACGACCAAATCGTTTGGCCACTTGATTTGCGTTTCCAAACCCAAACGCCCCAAAGCGCGCCGACACGCCACTGCCGCAGCAGGCGACAGCGAACCCAATTCATACTGCGGCCGGTCAAACACCCAGCCGAAACTGAACATCAGACACTCGCCCAAACGGTGCGACCACTTCCGCCCCTGCCGCCCCCTACCCTTACTTTGCAGGTGGGTCACGCATATGGTTTTGTGCGCCTTGTCCGGCGCAATCCGCGCCAATTCCAGTATCTCGTCGTTGCTGGACGCGCACTCGTGCTTCAATACCGTCTGAAAACCCGACCTTTCCCCCAACGCGCGCAAACCTTCGGCATCGAAAACCGCCAAGGGGCGCACCAGCCGCCAATAGCCGTCGTGTTGGCGCAACAGCCCGCGTATGTGCGCCGGCATCTGCTGCCAAAAACCGTTGAGCTGCTGCGGCTTCATGTCCGCCACACGCGCCAGTTGCGAGACGTGTTGCGGCAAACCGTCGGCAAGCTCCGCCAACACCCGCCAGTGCGAAGGCTTCAAAACCGTCATTTTCCACCCTCGGCAGCACGGATTTTTGCCAAAGTCTTCGTCGTCGAAGTCTGGTGCAGAAACGGAATTGAAAACACCTTGCCGCCGCGCGCCAACGTTTCCACTGCTCCGACAATCTTATCCACGGCCCAATCGCCGCCCTTGACCAAAATCTCAGGTTTGACCGCCTCAATCAACGCCGCCGGCGTATCCTCATCAAACCACGTTACCAAATCCACACTTTCCAACGCGGCGGCAACGGCGGCACGGTTCTCCAAAGGATTAATCGGGCGGTCGCCGCCCTTGCCCAAACGCCGCACCGAAGCATCGGTATTCAACGCCAGCACCAACGTGCCCCCCATCGAACGCGCCTGCGCCAGATAAGTAACGTGCCCCCTGTGGAGGATGTCGAAACAGCCGTTGGTAAACACCAGCGGGCGCGGCAACAACGCCAAACGCGCCGCCAACGACTCGGGCGGACAGATTTTCGATTCAAAATCAGGGACAGACCAAGCGTCAACCATCAAAGCCTCCGACAAAAACCATAAAAGACAGAAAAACCCACATGATACAGAAGCATATGCGAAAGGCAAAGCCGGCGGCGCAAATGCCGTCTGAAGCGGTTTCCGTATGACCGGCCCGGCTTTCAGACGGCATACCGCCGCACCGGTACGACGGCGCGGACAGTACGCGCAAACGGAAAAAGACCCGTACCGAAAAGTACGGGCCTTTATCTGGGGTGGCTGATGGGGCTCGAACCCACGACAACCGGAATCACAATCCGGGGCTTCTACCAACTGAGCTACAGCCACCATAAAAACGGTTTTCAATCAAATTCTTGGCACGCCCGACAGGAATCGAACCTGTAACCCCCGACTTAGAAGGTCGGTGCTCTATCCGGTTGAGCTACGGGCGCTCATGCCGATTCGTGCTGATTGATTGGTCGGGGCGGTGGGATTCGAACTCACGACCCTCTGCTCCCAAAGCAGATGCGCTAACCGGGCTGCGCTACGCCCCGACTTGAAGAAGCGAACTATACAACTCAGGGAAAGATGCGTCAACATTTATTTTCAAGACACCAAGATGAAAAATATAGTTTTTTGATTTGAAAAAATATTTAATCCGTCCAAACAGCCGTATTTTATTTCAGGGCAAATTTATTTTCGACATCCTGCTGTAAAAACAAACGGAAAATGCGATAATTTTCAGCATTTTCTACCTGTTTAACAAAAGGACGGATATGTCGGTACAACTAATCAACGGTAAAGAAGTTTCACAAAAGCGTTTGGAAGCGGTTGCCGAAGCGGTGGCGCAACGCCAACAGGACAATCTGCACACGCCTTGCCTGGCCGTGGTTTTAGTCGGAGACGACCCTGCCAGCGCGGTTTATGTGCGCAACAAGAAAACAGCCTGCCAAAAATGCGGCATCAAATCACTGTCTTACGAGCTGCCCGAATCAACATCGCAGGAAGAACTGCTGGCACTGGTCGACCGCCTGAATGCCGATTCCGAAGTGGACGGTATTCTGGTTCAGCTTCCACTGCCGAAGCATCTCGACAGCCAGGCAGTCTTGGAACGTATTTCGCCGGATAAGGACGTGGACGGCTTCCATCCTTACAATGTCGGCAGGCTGGCGGTCAAAATGCCGCTGATGCGCCCGTGTACGCCCAAGGGCGTGATGACGCTTTTGGAGGCTTACGGCATTGATCCGAAGGGGAAAAAAGCGGTCGTGGTCGGCGCATCGAATATCGTCGGCCGTCCGCAGGCTTTGGAACTGCTGCTGGCGCGTGCAACGGTAACAATCTGCCACAGTGCGACCGAAAATCTTGCCGATGAAGTTGCCGGGGCCGATATCCTTGTCGTCGGCGTAGGCATTCCGAACTTTGTCAAAGGCGGGTGGATCAAACCCGGCGCGGTCGTTATCGATGTGGGCATCAACCGTCTGGACGACGGCAGCCTGTGCGGCGACGTGGAATTTGAAACGGCAAAAGAACGGGCGGCGATGATTACGCCCGTTCCCGGCGGCGTGGGTCCGATGACGATTGCCACATTGATGGAAAACACCCTGCACGCAGCTTCGCTGCACGATGCTTGAGCGGTTCTGAAGATAAAAATGCCGTCTGAAAGGCTTTCAGACGGCATTTTGCCGCGTCCGTTTATTTGGGCAGCTTGACGACAACCGTATCCGCCAGTATGTCGTAAAGCGTGCGGCGGTCGCGTTTGACCATAAAGAGCAGGACAAAGTTGGCAAGGAATGCCAGCAGGTTGATGGCGTTTTCCCCGTTGTCACCTACTGCAAGACCGATAACGGCGGCAATAATGGCAACCAAAACCGACCATGCGATTTCGCGTACCAAAACCGTACCGACAAAACCCGGATTACGGCCGTCGGTTTTCAACACGCGGATTCTCATGATTTTCTTACCCAATGACTGCCCGTCCCTGCTCATATAGTAGATTTGGACGACGGTATAAACCAAAATGCCCGCCAGTCCGACCCAAAAGGAAGTCATGCCCAAAAGCAGCCCGAATATTTCCTCACTACCGACAATCCTACCTTCATTCTTGATGGCGAAGGCAATCAGTCCGGCAAACGGCACCAACAAAATCAAAAAGGTAAACAATTGGTTCAGCAGCGCGGCAAGTATCCGGTCGCCTGCGCCGGCAATTCCGACTTCAATTTCCTGCCCGTTGCGGTTGTCGGATACCGCGTCGGTGTAATCGTTTTTTTCTTCCATATCCGTTCCTGATAATCGTTCTTAAACAGATGGCATTCTACCGCCCTACTGCTGCAAACGCCAATCCCAAAAAGAAAATTCGATAAAGAACTTTACATTTTCCCAATACGGCGTTAAAACGCTTCCTTTACGCCATACATAATTTTATTAACGATTTTCCTCAAGGAGCAACACATGAAAGTAGGTTTCGTCGGCTGGCGCGGCATGGTCGGTTCGGTTTTGATGCAGCGTATGAAAGAAGAAAACGACTTCGCCCACATTCCCGAAGCATTTTTCTTTACCACTTCCAACGTCGGCGGTGCAGCCCCTGATTTCGGTCAGGCGGCTAAAACATTATTGGACGCGAACAACGTTGCCGAGCTGGCAAAAATGGACATCATCGTTACCTGCCAAGGCGGCGATTACACCAAATCCGTATTCCAAGCCCTGCGCGACAGCGGCTGGAACGGCTACTGGATTGACGCGGCGTCCTCACTGCGCATGAAAGACGACGCGATTATCGTCCTCGACCCCGTCAACCGCAACGTCATCGACAACGGCCTCAAAAACGGCGTGAAAAACTACATCGGCGGCAACTGCACCGTCTCCCTGATGCTGATGGCGCTGGGCGGCCTGTTCCAAAACGATTTGGTCGAATGGGCGACCAGTATGACCTATCAGGCCGCTTCCGGCGCAGGCGCGAAAAATATGCGCGAACTCATCAGCGGTATGGGCGCGGTTCACGCCCAAGTGGCGGACGAGCTTGCCGATCCTGCCGGCTCGATTCTCGACATCGACCGCAAAGTGTCCGATTTCCTGCGCAGCGAAGACTATCCGAAAGCCAACTTCGGCGTACCGCTCGCCGGCAGCCTGATTCCTTGGATTGACGTGGATTTGGGCAACGGCCAGTCCAAAGAAGAATGGAAGGGCGGCGTGGAAACCAACAAAATCCTCGGCCGCAGCGGCAATCCGACCGTAATCGACGGTTTGTGCGTCCGCATCGGCTCTATGCGCTGCCACAGCCAAGCCATCACCCTGAAGCTGAAAAAAGACCTGCCCGTTTCCGAAATCGAAGCGATTTTGGCAGGCGCGAACGACTGGGTGAAAGTCATCCCCAACGAAAAAGAAGCCAGCATCCACGAGCTGACGCCCGCCAAAGTTACCGGCACGCTGTCCGTCCCTGTCGGACGTATCCGCAAACTGGGTATGGGCGGCGAATACGTCAGCGCGTTCACCGTCGGTGACCAACTTTTGTGGGGCGCGGCCGAACCGTTGCGCCGCGTGTTGCGTATCGTGTTGGGCAGCCTGTAAGCCCTGTTTGAATAAAAATGCCGTCTGAAACCTGTTTCAGACGGCATTTTCCTTGCAACCCCAGCCGCCGAAATGCCCAATATGCAGACTTCCGGCTATGGTCGAAATTCCGATAAGGCAAGCGTTCACGCCAGCAACATTTCCTGCATCAGCTTCATACCCCACTGCCAGCCGCCGAGCATACCGTTCAAACTGCCCGAATGCGGGGAAACCAACAGGCGCGCGTTCCACAAATCCGCCTGTTTTTGCGCCCAACCGTGCGGCACGCCGCCGTGTTCGGACACCACCAATGCGGCACGGCAGGGACAGCGGACGCGTTGGAAAGTGTGTTCCGCATCGTCGGGGAAAACATCGGGACACTGCGGTACAAGGATGATGTTGGCAATTTTCTTCCGTGCTAGGATGTCTGCCCGATACAGCCACGCCAAAAATGCGAACACGCCCGCGCCGTGTGCGACAACGGCGATATGCCGACCCTGTATCCGTTCGAATGCCGTCTGAAGCCCTGCCTGCCATTCCCCTATGCTTTGACCAGCCGATGCTTCGGACATCTGCACAACGGGATAACTGACCGCCCAACGGTCTATCCACATCTGATCCTCTCCGGCATCGCGTATCAGCCAAAGCGTCAAATCTTCGAGTTCAAAACCCTGCATACCGCCCCGCCTATTTCAGCAGGTCCCGAAGGGTAAAGGCGATGAGCAGCGAAGCGGGTACGCTCAATATGGCGCAGACGGTCAGGCAGACAAAAATATTCACCACCCGCCGCCAGCCTTTCCAACCCAAACATTTGGACGCAATCAGCAGGCAGGGCAGGCAGATCAGCAGCCACACCAACGCCCATATCGGGTTTGCCTTGGTCGGCGCAAGCCAGCCCTGCATCCGCGCCAGCATAAATATCGCCCACACCAACATGGGCAGGATAAACGCAGCGACAACCCATGCCGCGCCTATTCCGGTTTTTCCGTCCACATTCCAATCATATTTACCCAAAACCTTATTCGGCAGCATAGTCATACTCCACGACCAGCGGCGCATGGTCGGAAAATTTTTCGTCTTTATAAACGTGTGCGGACACGGCTTTGGCGGCAAGTTCGGGCGTAACCATCTGATAATCGATGCGCCACCCGACATCTTTCGCATACGCCTGCCCGCGGTTGCTCCACCAAGTGTAGCCCGGCACATCGGGATAAAGCGTGCGCCACATATCCGTCCAACCGAGTTTGTGGATAACCTTGCCTATCCACTCGCGCTCTTCGGGCAGGAAGCCCGAATTTTTCTGATTGCCTTTCCAGTTTTTCAGGTCGATGTTTTGGTGGGCGATGTTCCAGTCTCCGCAAACGACAATGTCGCGTCCTTCGTTTTTCATCGCTTCGAGCATAGGGTAAAACGCATCGAGGAAACGGTATTTCACCTGCTGGCGTTCTTCCGCGCTGCTGCCGCTGGGCAAATAAAGCGAAATAACGCTCAACCTGCCGAAATCGCAACGCACAAACCGCCCTTCCCTGTCGAATTCTTCAATGCCCATGCCGATTTGCACATTGTCGGGTTTGCGTTTGCTGTACACCGCCACACCGCTGTAACCGCGCTTCTCGGCGCAATGCCAATAGCCGTGCATCCCGTGCGGATTTTTCATATCGGCAGACAAATCAGCCTCCTGCGCTTTGAGTTCCTGCACGCAGACAATGTCCGCACCCGATGCGGCGATATATTCGTAAAAACCTTTTTTGTAGGCGGAGCGGATGCCGTTGACGTTGGCGGAAATGATTTTAAGCATAATAAAAATAAGTTCTCACAATGTTCCCATACACAAAGCGGCACCTGGTGCGCCGCCCGGCATTTCCCATTCAACCCTGCCTGCTGAAAACGGTGGGGCTTCAAGCGGGAAATGCCGTCTGAAAACGGAAAAAGGGCAAAAGGCGGTACTTTTGCCCTTTCCGATACAGTTCAACCGCGCCGCCAAGTCGTGCCGCCGGCGTTGTCTTCCAGAATGATTTTGTGTTCGTTCAGAAGGTCGCGGATACGGTCGGATTCCGCCCAATTTTTATCCGCGCGTGCCTGTTTGCGTTGAACAATTAAGTCTTCGATTTCTTCGTTGGACAGGCCGTCTGAAACGGCACCGCCTTGCAGAAATTCAATCGGATCGCGTTGCAACAGGCCGATGATGCCGCCCAAAGCTTTCAGGCAGCCGGCGAGGTGGGCATCATTGGTTTTGTTCACTTCGCCTGCCAGCTCAAACAACACGGCAACCGCTTCGACCGTACCGAAATCGTCGTTCATGGCGGCGTAGAAACGGCGGGTGTAGTCGTTGGCGTTTTCAGATAAGTCAAACTCAGCCGCAGGCGTGTTTTTCAACGTAGTGTACAGACGGGTCAGCGCACCTTTTGCATCGTCCAAATGCGCATCGGAGTAGTTCAATGGGCTGCGGTAGTGGGCGCGCAGGATGAAGAAACGTACGACTTCAGGGTCGTATTGTTTCAACACTTCGCGGATGGTGAAGAAGTTACCCAACGATTTGGACATTTTTTCGCCGTCCACACGGATGAAGCCGTTGTGCAGCCAGTATTTGACGTGGCTGGCAATGCTTTGGCCGTGATGGGTTTGCGCGTGATGATGACCGCAGGTATGCCCCGTCGCGCCGACGCTTTGGGCAATTTCGTTTTCATGGTGTGGGAACTGCAAATCCGCGCCGCCGCCGTGGATGTCGAACGTATCGCCGAACAGGTTTTCGCTCATCGCGGAACATTCGATGTGCCAACCCGGACGACCCCTGCCCCACGGGCTTTCCCACGCCGGTTCGCCTGCCTTGGCGGCTTTCCACAACACAAAATCAAGCGGATCGCGTTTGAAACCGTCCACTTCCACGCGCTCGCCCGCGCGCAGGTCGTCCAATGATTTGCCCGATAATTGTCCGTAAGCCGAAAACTCGCGCACGGCGTAGTAAACGTCGCCGTTTGCGGCAGGATAGGCTTTGCCGTTTTGAATCAGGGTCTCAATCATGGCAATCATTTGCGGGATGTTTTCCGTCGCCTTCGGCTCGATGTCCGGACGCAACACGCCCAAAGCATCGGCATCTTCGTGCATAGCCTGAATGAAACGCGCGGTCAGTTCGCCGATGGTTTCGCCGTTTTCAGCCGCGCGGGCAATGATTTTGTCGTCGATGTCGGTAATATTGCGCACATAAGTGAGCGGATAACCGCACTCGCGCAACCAGCGGGCAATCATGTCAAACACCACCATCACACGGGCATGGCCTAAGTGGCAATAGTCGTAAACGGTCATGCCGCAAACGTACATACGCACGTTTTTAGGGTCGATGGGAGTGAAGGGTTCTTTTTGACGGGTAAGGGTGTTGTAGATGGTGGTCATATTCATCAAGTAAGTTTAGAAATGAGTAACAGTAATGTCATATCCGCGATTTTGGGCGAAATCTAAAAATTCATTGGCTTCATTAACAGCAGGAAATTCACGCATAATTTCAGTTTTAATATTTTCCAACAACGCTTCTGCAATCGGATATTGGCCTCTCAATGCTTTTTCGTACCAACTTATCAAATCATCCTCGGTTACGATGTTTTGAATTCGGCTTTTCCAGCCTATTTGCGTCAGTAATGAAACAATCACCGATTGTTCTGCCTTTTTGCAGACAATGACAATTCTATCTGCGCTAATGGAGGATACAATATCTTCTGCCAACTCTTCGTCTAAAGAGAGATGTTTGACCTGTATGGCCAATCCGAAGTTAGACCACATATCCAACCCTCTATCGGCAGCATTGGTTACGCCTACACGATGGATTTTTGCAGGAAGTTTTAAATGCCCATTTTTCGGCATAGTGATGATTTTTTCGGCAAAATCTTGATATTCCTCCCATAAAAACAGGTTTTCCTTAGGAAAATCAATTGAAACCGTTATGCCTAATTCTGAAACCAATGCATCAAACAACGCATAAACAACGATTTCATATATCTTGTCTATACTTCTTTTCAATCCCGGCTCGAGCCAAAATAAATTTAGAAATTCAGACAGTTGGAAGGAGTATCTGTCTGTATTGCCGACATAAGCCAATGCTTCGCTCATTTGGGAAAAACGATTGAAAAACTGTTTATAAATGTACGATTCTACCCCGCCGTCCGACTGTCTGTTTAATGTTCCCAATACCGCTAGTTTTTCAGGCGGCATTGCATTTTTTTCAAACAGATTATCTTGGAATTTTGCCAATGAAGTAGAAATCCGCCCTAAAAACCGACGGCAGATTTCATCCCTCCAGCGTTTAGATTGGTTGCGGTAAGTATCTAAATTTAAAAAATCCAACTGTTTTATACAACGGTCATGATATAAAATTTCTGCAATTTGAATGGGTTTATAAAGGTGGATACGGGATTTTTTGATAATGCCGTCCAATGCTTCTTCGGCTTGTTGTTCTTCAAACGTCATCCTGCCTCCAATAAATCCAATTGCCCTTTTTGTTCGACCTTGCCGGAAAGAGAAGCGAGCATATTTTCCGCGATGGCTTCTATTACAGGGATGGATACAGAATTTCCGGCGACTTTCCTGACTTGCGAGTAGGGGATATTGATTTCAAAATCATCGGGAAAACCTTGTAATCTTAACATTTCCCTTCCTGTTAACCTTCTTACTCCGTTCACCACTAAATAATTGTAACTCCCCCCGGCCCTTAAGGCACAGGAATATGGAAGTGCGGAAACATTCCCGCCAATATTTTCATGCCAAATTGATGGAGTGGGAGGGGCTTTTTTTAAGGCTGCCAAACGTTTTTGTTTCAAGGCATCTGATAAAAAATAGCTTGGTTCGACATCTCGGTCGTTTTCCAGCAGTTCGCCCAATGGCCGATATTGGTTTATGGGTTCGGGAAAGTAAAAAGGGATGCCGTCTGAAAAACCCACAATATAAATTCTCTCGCGTTTTTGCGGCAATCCGAAATCCAAAGTATTTAAAACCTTAAAATAAACCGTATAACCAAGCTGTTTAAGGGTTTCTAAAATAATACGGAAAGTCCTGCCCGAATCGTGCGTAGTCAGCCGCTTAACGTTTTCCAGAAGAAAAGCCTTCGGCTGTTTGGTTTTCAGAATTTCGGCAATATTGAAAAACAATGTTCCGCGCGTATCTTCAAATCCCAATCCCTTACCTGCGATACTGAAAGGTTGGCACGGAAATCCCGCAAGCAGAATATCATGATCGGGAATATCTGAAGGATCGATGCCGTTAATGTCGCCAAAAGGTTTTTCTCCAAAGTTTGCTTCATACATTTGTCGGGCATATTTGTCCCATTCCGATGAGAATACATTGGTGCACCCGTATTTTTCAAAGCCTAGGCGTATTCCGCCAATGCCTGAAAATAAATCTATTGTTTTGTACATAGCACATCTCTGCAGAATGAGCCGCCTGAAAACTTTCAGACGGCATTGTCCTTTTACTCCGGCTTAAACACGCCTGTATCCGTTTTAGGCTGCTGTTCGATAATTTCAACATTTGCCGCCGCTTTCTCCGCTTCTGCTTTCTCCGCTTCGATGCGTTTTTTCTCGGTCAGGTATTGGTTGATTTGGTGTACCAATTCCTGCGTACCTTGGTGGGTCAGCGCGCTGATTTGGAAGAGGCGTGGGGTTTCCATGTCGAATTGGAAGCGGTCGTCCGGTTCAGGGTAGTCCCAGCCGACGGCTTCGAGGAAGGCGGCTGTTCGCGCTTGGGCTTCTTCTTCATCGAGCATATCGAGTTTGTTCAGCACCAGCCAGCGCGGTTTGCCGTAGAGTTCTTCGTCGTATTTGCGCAATTCGTTGATGATAGCAAGTGCTTCTTCGGCGGGGTTGACGGTTTCGTCGAAGGGCGCCAAATCGACGACGTGCAGCAATAATCCGGTGCGCGACAGGTGTTTGAGGAAGCGGTGGCCGAGGCCTGCGCCTTCTGCTGCGCCTTCAATCAGGCCGGGGATGTCGGCCATCACGAAACTGTGGTTTTCGTCGATGCGCACGACACCTAAATTTGGATGCAGGGTGGTGAAGGGGTAGTTGGCGATTTTGGGACGTGCGGCGGAGACGGCAGTAATCAGGGTGGATTTGCCGGCGTTGGGCATGCCTAATAAGCCGACATCGGCGAGGACTTTGAGTTCGAGTTGCAGGGAACGGGTTTCGCCTTCTTCGCCGGGCGTGGATTGTTTGGGCGCGCGGTTTACGGAGGATTTGAAGTGGATATTGCCCAAGCCGCCTTTGCCGCCTTTGGCTAGACAGACGCGCTGTCCGTGGTAGGTGAGGTCGGCGACGATTTCGTCGGTATCGAGGTCGCGGATGAGGGTGCCGACGGGCATTTTGAGGACGATGTCGTCCGCACCTGCGCCGTAACGGTCGGAACCGTGGCCTTTTTCGCCATTTTTGGCCTGGTAGCGTTTGACGAAGCGGTATTCGACGAGGGTGTTGGTGTTTTCGTCGGCTTCTGCCCAGACGCTGCCGCCTTTGCCGCCGTCGCCGCCGTCCGGGCCGCCGCGCGGTACGAATTTTTCGCGGCGGAAACTGGTTGCGCCATTACCGCCTTTGCCTGCGGCGACTTCGATTTTTGCTTCGTCGATGAATTTCATTCAATGCTCTTGTTTGTTGGTTTCAAATAGGGTTTCAGGCGGATTGCCGTATGTTTTGATGCCGTCTGAACAGATTTTCTGCCGACATTATAAGGTATAAGCGGTATTTCAATATACCGTGGGGGAAACTATTTGTTCTGCCCATCTTAATGAATTTTTAAGCAAATCTTCACTCTGTAAACAAAACATGACCGGCTTCTTTGGTACAATCGCGCCCTTTTGATATTCCAATCCGACGGAACATCTTCTCAACCCATTATATAGAATAAGAATTTTCATGAATACAAACCAACCTGCCATTTACGACACGCTGACCCGAACCCTGCACTGGCTGACCGTCATCGGATTTGTCGGCATTCTGACCACGATTGCCTTATGGACGGCTTATGAAGATGCCGAATGGGCGGGCAACCTGTTCGGACTGCATAAATCTTTCGGCTTCCTTACCCTGCTGCTTATCGTATTCCGTATTATTTGGGCAGTTGCCAACCGCGCCAAGCGTCCGCAAAGCGACAGCAAGGCTGCGGCGGCAGGCCACGGCATTCTGTATCTGCTCATGCTTGCTGTTCCCGTTATCGGCATAATCCGCCAATACGGCAGCGGCCGCGGCCCGTTGAAAGTGTTCGGCGTTGAAGTGATGCAGAGTTCGCCGGAAAAAATCGAGTGGATGGCAAACTTGGGCAACACGTTCCACGGCAATTTGGGCTGGCTGCTGTTTGCCGCCGTCGTCGGACACGTCGCCATGGTCGTCGTCCACCGTGTTCAAGGCAAAGACGTACTGTACCGCATGACGGGACGCTTACGCTGATTACCTCCCTTTTACGATGCCGGCTTGTCCGGCATCATTTGTTTTTCCACGACAGAGCCAGATCGTACAAAGCTTTTTTTCCCTCGCCCGTAATTTTGGCAGCAAGCTCGGCAGCCTGTTTAGTCGGCAGTTCGGCAGCAAGGATGTTCATCACTTTTTGCGCGGATTCGGACAAGCCTTCGTGTTTTTCATCCTGCGCCGGATAAAGCACCAACACCATCTCGCCGCGCGATTGGTTGCCGTCGGCAGACAATGCCGTCTGAAGTTCCCCGGGCGTGCCGCTTAAGAACGTTTCAAACGTTTTCGTGATTTCGCGCGCTAGCATTAATCGGCGTTCGGGGAACAGTTCCGCCATATCGGCAAGCGTCGCCCCGATGCGGTGCGGCGTTTCAAACATCACGACGGGGAACGCCGCCCGCACCCATTTGGCAAACAGTTTCCTGCGTTCTCCCGATTTCGGCGGCACAAAACCGTTGAAATAAAAATCAGATTCCGCCACACCGGCCACGCTCAAAGCCGCCATCACCGCGCTTGCGCCCACGACGGGAACAACTTTAAACCCCGCCTCGCGCACGCGGCAGGCGAGTTTCGCGCCCGGGTCGCACACGGCCGGCGTACCCGCATCGGAAACCTGCGCCACAACCAGGCCGTCTGAAAGATAGCCGATCACCTTGTCCGCCATCTGCCGTTCGTTGTGTTCGCGCACGCTGACGAGTTTGCCCTGAATGCCGTACGCGCTCAAAAGCTGCGCGGTAACGCGCGTATCTTCGGCACAAATGATGTCCGCCTTTTGCAATACCGCCAAAGCACGCAGGGTAATGTCCGCCAAATTGCCGATGGGCGTGGCAACCACGTATAATGTCCCTCCGACGACGCTGTCGGAAGCTTTCTGCAAGTGTTTCTGAAACATAAAAAATGCCGTCTGAAAAACAGACATTATAAAGGTTAAACCGATTATGCGCCTAAACCACAAACAGGGCGAGGCAGGCGAAGATGCCGCACTTGCCTTCCTCCAATCCCAAGGCTGCACGCTGCTTGCCCGCAACTGGCACTGCGCCTACGGCGAAATCGACCTGATTGTCAAAAACGGCGGCATGATTCTGTTTGTTGAAGTAAAATACCGCAAAAATCGGCAATTCGGCGGTGCCGCATACAGCATTTCGCCGTCCAAATTATTGAAACTGCAACGAAGTGTAGAGTATTATCTGCAACAGAACAGGTTGACAAACGTACCGTGCCGCCTCGATGCGGTACTCATCGAAGGCAGCCGCCCGCCCGAGTGGATAAAGAATATTACAGGTTGACGATATGACGACATTACCAGAACGCGTTGCCGCACATTTTGCCGAAAGCATCCGCGCCAAGCAGGAAGCCGAAAAAGTACTCGCCGAACCGGCCGCGCAGGCTGCCGAACTGATGCTGCAATGCCTGATGAACGACGGCAAGATTCTGGCGTGCGGCAACGGCGGTTCGGCCGCCGACGCGCAACACTTCGCCGCCGAAATGACCGGGCGTTTTGAAAAAGAGCGCATGGAACTCGCCGCCGTCGCCCTGACCACAGACACCTCCGCGCTGACCGCCATCGGCAATGACTACGGCTTCGACCACGTCTTCAGCAAACAGGTACGCGCCCTCGGACGCGCCGGCGACGTATTGGTCGGTATTTCCACCTCCGGCAATTCCGCCAACGTCATCGAAGCCGTCAAAGCCGCACACGAACGCGATATGCACGTCATCGCCCTGACCGGCCGCGACGGCGGCAAAATCGCCGCGATGCTCAAAGACACCGACGTACTGCTCAACGTCCCCTATCCGCGCACCGCCCGCATTCAGGAAAACCACATCCTGCTGATACACGCCATATGCGACTGTATCGACTCCGTATTGCTGGAAGGAATGTAACCCTTTTCAGACGGCATGGCGCAAATCAATGCTGTCTGAAACGCCCAAGAAAGGAAGCCCCCGATGAAACCCAAACCGCACACCGTCCGCACCCTGATTGCCGCCGTCCTCAGCCTTGCCCTCGGCGGCTGCGTCAGCGCAGTCGTCGTCGGCGCGGCGGTCGGCGCAAAATCCGCCGTCGACCGCCGAACCACCGGCGCGCAAACCGACGACAACGTTATGGCGTTGCGTATCGAAACCACCGCCCGCTCCTATCTGCGCCAAAACAACCAAACCAAAGGCTACACGCCCCAAATCTCCGTCGTCGGCTACAACCGCCACCTGCTGCTGCTCGGACAAGTCGCCACCGAAGGCGAGAAACAGTTTGTCGGTCAGATTGCACGTGCCGAACAGGCAGCCGAAGGCGTGTACAACTACATTACCGTCGCCTCCCTGCCGCGCACTGCCGGCGACATCGCCGGCGACACTTGGAACACATCCAAAGTCCGCGCCACGCTGCTGGGCATCAGCCCCGCCACGCAGGCGCGCGTCAAAATCGTTACCTACGGCAATGTAACCTACGTTATGGGCATCCTCACCCCCGAAGAACAGGCGCAGATTACCCAAAAAGTCAGCACCACCGTCGGCGTACAAAAAGTCATCACCCTCTACCAAAACTACGTCCAACGCTGACTCGGCAATGCCGTCTGAACCGCCTTCAGACGGCATTGCCCGACACCCCAAAAGCACAATCAAAATGGCAAAAAAACCGAACAAACCCTTCAGGCTGACCCCCAAACTCCTGATACGCGCCGTATTGCTCATCTGTATCACCGCCATCGGCGCATTGGCAGTAGGCATCGTCAGCACATTCAACCCGAACGGCGACAAAACCCTCCAAACCGAACCGCAACACACCGACAGCCCCCGCGAAACCGAATTCTGGCTGCCAAACGGCGCAGTCGGACAAGATGCCGCCCAACCCGAACACCACGCCGCCTCATCCGAACCCGCACAGCCGGACGGCACAGACGAAAGCGGCAGCGGACTGCCGTCCCCTGCCGCACCCAAGAAAAACCGGGTCAAACCGCGCCCTGCCGACACAGCTCAAACCGACAGACAGCCGGACGACGCCGGAACACAAGCTGAAAACACACTCAAAGAAACCCCCGTACTGCCTACAAACGTCCCCCGTCCCGAACCTCGAAAAGAAACACCCGAAAAACAGGCGCAGCCCAAAGAAACACCCAAAGAAAAAGAAACGCCCAAAGAAAACCATACCAAACCGGACACCCCGAAAAACACGCCGGCCAAACCCCATAAAGAAATTCTCGACAACCTCTTCTAACCCGGCACGGCAGGCACACCCGCAATCCAAGGAAGCATTATGAACGGCATCATCATCAAAACCCCCGAAGAAATCGAAAAAATGCGCGAGCTGGGCAAACTCGTCGCCGAAGCCCTCGACTACATCGGACAATTCGTCAAACCCGGCATCACCACCGACGAAATCGACAAACTCGTTTACGACTACCACGTCAACGTCCAAGGCGGCTATCCCGCCCCCCTGCACTACGGCAACCCGCCCTACCCCAAATCCTGCTGCACCTCCGTCAACCACGTCATTTGCCACGGCATTCCCGACGATAAGCCGCTCAAAGAAGGCGACATTATCAACATCGATCTTACCATCAAAAAAGACGGCTTCCACGGCGACTCCAGCCGTATGTTTACCGTCGGCAAAGTCTCCCCCATCGCCCAACGCCTGATCGACGTAACCCACGCCTCTATGATGGCGGGCATAGAAGCCGTCAAACCCGGCGCGACACTGGGCGACGTAGGTTACGCCTGCCAACAGGTTGCCGAAAACGCCGGCTATTCCGTCGTACAGGAATTCTGCGGACACGGCATCGGGCGCGGTTTCCACGAAGCCCCGCAAGTTTTGCACTACGGAAAAAAAGGGCAGGGCCCCGTTCTAAAACCGGGTATGATTTTTACCGTCGAACCGATGATCAACCAAGGCAAACGCCACCTGCGCATCCTCAACGACGGCTGGACGGTGGTTACCAAAGACCGCTCCCTCTCCGCCCAATGGGAACACGAAGTTTTGGTTACCGAAACCGGCTACGAAATCCTCACCGTCAGCCCGGCCACCGGCAAACCCTGAAGCCGGACGTATCCACCCCATAAAAACAAACAATGCCGTCTGAAAGAAACGGCAGATATAATGTACAATATAAAAACAGGCTTGACCCGGCACATTACAAAAACAAAGCAAATCGGAATTTGCCCCGCAACCAGACAAACTTAAAGGAAGTTTTATGAAAATATTTGAAAATATAGAAGATGTTAAAGCCATCCGCAAAAAGACCGGGCTGAACCAGATAGACTTCTGGGGCAAGGTCGGCGTTACCCAGTCCGGAGGCTCGCGCTACGAAACCGGCCGCAAGATGCCCAAACCCGTACGCGAACTGCTCCGCCTCGTCCATATCGAATGCATCGATTTGGCGAAAGTCAACAAAAAAGATATGGAAATCGCCGCCCTGTTGAAAAAACACCATCCCGACCTGTATGCCGAGTTGTCCAAACAGACCAAGGCCGAAAGAAAAAAACAAGGTTAAACCGCAACCTCCGGATGCCCGGAGGTTTTTCATTTCCGAAAAACGCAAACAATGCCGTCTGAAACACCGGACAGGCCGCCGTATCCCGCCTGCCGCCCCTGCCTCAAACCGCCGAACCGTCCGAACCTGCCTTTTTACAAACTTTATCCAATTTCCTGTTTATTTCAGGATACGCCGACATTAGAATGTCAAACAGTCCGAAACGGGCAAACTCCACATCTATCCAAAGGAATAAAAATGAAACTTCTGACCACCGCAATCCTGTCTTCCGCAATCGCACTCAGCAGTATGGCTGCCGCTGCCGGCACGGACAACCCCACCGTTGCCAAAAAAACCGTCAGCTACGTCTGCCAGCAAGGTAAAAAAGTCAAAGTAACCTACGGCTTCAACAAACAGGGTCTGACCACATACGCTTCCGCCGTCATCAACGGCAAACGCGTGCAAATGCCTGTCAATTTGGACAAATCCGACAATGTGGAAACATTCTACGGCAAAGAAGGCGGTTATGTTTTGGGTACCGGCGTGATGGATGGCAAATCCTACCGCAAACAGCCCATTATGATTACCGCACCTGACAACCAAATCGTCTTCAAAGACTGTTCTCCACGTTAATCAGACAACAAAAAACAGCGTTTTCAGAAATGAAAACGCTGTTTTTTTGACCGTCCCATTATTCGTAAAGGGGGAGGAAACGATTACCTGCCCCGTGTATCAAAACCTGCCCTGCCGGATGAAGGGTACAACCGGCAGGGACGGCATCAACACCATATGGGGCACGGCTTTTCTTGAAAGATTCGGCTTAAATATCCAATACTTTCGCGGTATAGGCGATAATTTCATCCGCCCTTTCAGGGTTTTCGTTCAACTTGATGCCGTAACCCGGTACCAGCTCTTTCAGACGGCCTTCCCAAGACGGGGCGCGCTCGGGGAAGCATTGGTGCATCAGCCGGATCATCAGCGGCACGGCGGTCGATGCGCCCGGCGACGCGCCCAGCAATGCGGCGAGCGAGCCGTCGGCGTGGGCGACAATCTCCGTACCAAACTGGAGCACGCCGCCTTTTTCGGAGTCTTTTTTAATGATTTGGACGCGTTGCCCTGCGGTGATGAGTTCCCAGTCGTCGGGGTTTGCCTCGGGGTAGTATTCCAGCAGGGAGGCGAAGCGTTCTTCTTTGGTTTTACGCAATTCGCCCAGCAGGTATTTGGTCAGCGGCATATTCGCCCAGCCGGCGCGCAGCATAGGATAGAGGTTGTCCATATGGATGGACAGCGGCAAATCCATAAGCGAGCCTTGCTTGAGGAAGTTGGAACGGAAGCCTGCGTAAGGACCGAACATAAGGTGGCGTTTGCCGTCCACGTTGCGTGTGTCGAGGTGCGGGACGGACATCGGCGGCGCGCCGACGGAGGCCTGCCCGTACACTTTGGCGTTGTGTTGTTCGGCGGTTTCGGGGTTGCTGTTGCGGAAGAACAAGCCGGACACGGGGAAGCCGCCATAGCCCTTGCCTTCGGGGATGCCGGATTTTTGCAGCAAGGTCAGCGCGCCGCCGCCCGCGCCGAGGAAGAGGAAGCGGGTGCGGAGGGTGAGCTGCCCGTCGGGGTTACGGGTATCGGCGGTTTTGAGCACCCACGCGCCGTCGGATTCGCGTTTGATGTCTTCGACGTGGCGGTTGAACTCGGTTTTTACGCCCTTGCCCTGCAAATATTTCACCATCTGGCGCGTCAGCCGTCCGAAATCGACATCCGTGCCTTCGGCGGAGTAGTTGGCGGCGACGGGTTGGTTTTCGTCCCGTCCGCGCATAATCAGCGGAGCCCAATCGGAAATTTTGTTCCGATCGGTGGAAAATTCCATATTTTCAAAAAGTTTCTGCGTTTTAAACACATCATAGCGTTTTTGCAGGTAACGGCAGTGGTCTTCGTTCATCACCAAAGACATATGCGGCACGGCATTGATGAAGGAATTGTCTTCCAACTTGCCTTCCGCGACCAGCGTCGCCCAAAACTGGCGGCTGACATGAAACTGTTCGGCAATATTGAGGGCGCGCGCCGGATCGATAATCCCATTTGCACCCAGCGGCGCATAGTTCAATTCGCACAGCGCGGAATGCCCCGTGCCGGCGTTGTTCCACGCGTTTGACGATTCCAACGCCACGTCTTCCAAGCGTTCAATCAGGGTGATTTCCCAAGACGGTTCGAGTTCTTTGAGCAAAACGCCCAAAGTCGCGCTCATAATGCCGCCTCCCACCAAGACAACGTCTGTCGCTTCAGCCATGGTTTACTCCTAAAAAAACAGGCATCTTCTGCCCTTATGGTTATTTGCCGTACTACAAACGCCTGAATCGCAAAAGCAGGGGAAACCGGCAATGGTGTGTGTCCGAGTACGCCGTTTCGGGGTTGGAATGCGTTGCAGGTATGGCTTCCGACACCGCTTCAGGGGCTTGTAATATGTTATCGTGAATGTAGTGGATTTTACTGGGAAATGCAAAGATTTTCTGTCGCCCGCCAAGCCGTGGAACTGCGAAATGAAAAATAAAAATAGTTATTTATCTATATATATCAGATTTTTAATAGATAAAAAATCAAAATTGTTTATATATTAATTTTTAAAAGATTGTCAGCATATTGCGTTAAGTTTTTTAAATTTGAAAATACTGCCTCACACCTGCACGCCATACCCTGCCAACCTGCCGGTCAGGATTTCCCTGTTTTTGCACCAATCTTTCCTCAGCATACTGTACACAACCGTATCGCGCACACTGCCGTCTTTACGGAGCATATGCATACGCAGCACGCCGTCTTTTTCCGCGCCCAGCCGTTCGATGGCACGTTGCGAGGCAAGGTTCAGAATATCCGTGCGCCATCCCACACAACAGCAAGCCAAAACATCAAATGCGTAATCCAACAGCATGATTTTGCAACAGGTGTTTATCCGTGTCCGCTGTGCCGATGCCGCATACCATGTGAATCCGATATCCAAACGCGGAATCTGCGGTTCAAAATGATAATACGCCGTTGTCCCGACCACCCTGTCCGCCTCTTCATCGACAACCGCAAACGCCAAACGCGTTGCCAATGCTGTTCCAATATAGTCTGCCACCCTATCCGGATGAGGTGCGGACGTTACCCCCAGCTTCCAAACCTCCCCATCGCAAACCGCCTCGCGCAAACCCGTTTCATGATGCACATCCAACGGTTCGAGACGAACACCGCCCAACGACAAGACCGGCAGTATTATCTTTTCCGACATCCTTTTCTCCCGATATTCCGCCTTCAGACGACATTTCCGCCCGAAATGCCGTCTGAACGGCTAAAAGCACAATATCCCCATCTCCGACACAAAACCGTCCAGCGGCAGGTCGTGCGGTTCGCGCGGCAGCCTGTCCACCAACTGGCAGGCAAAGCCCACGCCCACGGTTTTTGCCTGCAAACGGTATTTCATCGCCGAAAGCGTCGCGTCGTAATAACCGCCTGCCTGCCCCAAACGGTAGCCTTCTCGGTCTATGCCGACAATCGGGACGAATAATACGGATAAACCGTGTACACGCCTTTTCCGACCTGCAAACTGAGGGACATGCAGCTTCGCCCTACCGCGCTTGCGTTCCTGTTTTACTCCGTCGGCAGGATAAGGCGTAAACCACATCCGCCGCGAACGCGGTTCGATATAAGGCAGATAGAGTTTGGCACCGCGTTTTTGCGCCGCACAGACGAAACCGTCCAGCCGCAGTTCGTTGCCCATCGGCCAATACACGCCGATTTTCCGCCCTTTTTTAATATAACGCTTGAGCAGGCGGTTAACCGTTTGCCCCGCCGCCAACCGCCCTTGATGCCCCATCTGCGTGCGGGCGCGACGCAATTCTCGGCGCAGGGCGTGTTTTTCCTCATTCCTCATTTCAGACGGCCTTTTAAGTGTTGTTGTAGAATACGGCGATTATAAACACTCTGTTAACCTCGAAACAGGATTCCGCCATGTGGCATATCGTCCTTATCGGCTACCTCTTCGTCGCCGTCATGTATTCCGCCGCCCAGCCCAGCATCGTGCGCGCGTTGATTTATTTGGTTTTTTGGGCAGTGTTGCCCACTGTGTTTACGGTCTTTGTCGTGACCATCCGCCGCCGCAACCGCCTGATGAAACGGCAGGAGCAGGCGGAGTTTGAAGCGGCCCGCCAAAAGGCGGTACAGGCGGATGAAAAACAGGACGGGAAGGTATAAAATCCCTTTTCAGACGGCCTCTTATCCGCTATAATCCGTCAGTTTTCCATTTCGGAAACACGCTTTTATTTTTTAAAACTTATGCCCACTTTCGCCGAAGGGTGCTTGACAATAGGCGCCGCCTATCAAGTTCTATGCGATTGAATGTGTGCCCTTAACCCTTTCAAGGAAATCAAAATGTCTCAAATTACTATGCGTCAGATGATTGAAGCCGGTGTCCACTTCGGCCACCAAACCCGTTTCTGGAACCCGAAAATGGCACAATACATTTTCGGCGCGCGCAACAAAATCCACATCGTCAACCTGGAAAAAACCCTGCCGATGTTCCAAGACGCGCAAGAAGCCGTACGCCGTCTGGTTGCCAACAAAGGTACAGTATTGTTCGTAGGTACCAAACGCCAAGCGCGTGAAATCATCCGCGAAGAAGCTACCCGCGCCGGTATGCCTTTCGTTGATTACCGCTGGTTGGGTGGTATGCTGACCAACTACAAAACCGTTAAGCAATCCATCAAACGCTTGGAAGAAAAAACCGCAGCCTTGGAAAATGCTGCCGAAAGCGGTTTCAGCAAAAAAGAAATTCTGGAAATGCAACGCGACGTTGAAAAACTGGAACGTTCTTTGGGCGGTATCAAAAACATGAAAGGTCTGCCCGACGCGATTTTCGTCATCGATACCGGCTACCAAAAAGGTACTCTGGTTGAAGCTGAAAAACTGGGCATCCCCGTTATCGCCGTAGTCGATACCAACAACAGCCCCGACGGCGTGAAATACGTCATCCCCGGTAACGATGACTCCGCCAAAGCCATCCGCCTGTACTGCCGCGGCATCGCTGACGCAGTTTTGGAAGGCAAAAACCAAGCGCTGCAAGAAACCGTAGCCGCTGCCCAAGAAGCTGCTGCCGAGTAATTCGGTACACAGAAGAGGGGCGTTATGCCCCTTTTCTCAAATATGCCGTCTGAACGTCCGTTCGCGGCACACGATTCCCGAATGCGGAAAATCCTTTCCGTATTTCCCAAAAATCTAGGAGATTCAAAATGGCAGAAATTACTGCAAAAATGGTTGCCGACCTGCGCGCCGCTACCGGCTTGGGCATGATGGAATGCAAAAAAGCCTTGGTTGAAGCCGAAGGCAACTTCGACAAAGCCGAAGAAATCTTGCGTATCAAATCCGGTGCGAAAGCCGGTAAACTGGCTGGCCGTACTGCTGCCGAAGGCGTATTGGCTTACGCGATCAACGGCAATGTCGGCGCATTGGTTGAAGTAAACTGCGAAACCGACTTCGTTGCTAAAGACGCCGGCTTCGTAGAATTTGCCAACTTCGTTGCGAAAACTGCTGCCGAGAAAAAACCGGCTACCGTTGAAGAACTGAGCGAACTGGTTGAAGCAGAACGCAAAGCCATCATCGCTAAATTGGGCGAAAACATGTCTGTCCGCCGCTTCCAAGTGATCGACACCGCCAACCAACTGGTTGCCTACATCCACGGTGCTTTGGCTACCGAAGGCGTATTGGTTGAGTACAAAGGCTCTGAAGACGTAGCACGCAAAATCGGTATGCACATCGTTGCCGCTAAACCACAATGCGTAAGCGAAGCCGAAGTAGATGCCGAAACCGTTGAAAAAGAACGCCACATCTACACCGAACAAGCTATCGCTTCCGGTAAACCTGCCGACATCGCCGCTAAAATGGTTGAAGGCCGTATCCGCAAATTCTTGGCTGAAATCACTCTGAACGGCCAAGCATTCGTGATGAACCCCGACCAAACTGTTGCCCAATTCGCTAAAGAAAACAGCACTGAAGTGGTCAGCTTCGTACGCTACAAAGTAGGCGACGGTATCGAGAAAGCCGTTGTTGACTACGCAGCCGAAGTTGCTGCCGCTGCTAAAGTGTAAGGCACTTATGAAAAAGAAAGCACCTAGATTCCAAACGAATCAGGGTGCTTTTTTTTGAGAAAACCGTTTACGGTACCTATTTTAAGACGACCGAATATAAAGGCCGTCTGAAAACAAAACAATAATAGAACGACACACCATATCATTGTAATCCGACCGTTTGAAATTCAGACGGCCCAACTCCGACCGACGACATTCAAGAAAGCAAGGTATCCCATGACACAGCAAATCAAATACAAACGCGTATTACTGAAACTCTCCGGCGAATCCCTGATGGGTTCCGATCCGTTCGGCATCAATCACGATACCATCGTTCAAACTGTCGGCGAAATTGCCGAAGTCGTTAAAATGGGCGTGCAAGTCGGTATTGTTGTCGGCGGCGGTAACATTTTCCGCGGCGTATCTGCACAAGCAGGCAGCATGGATCGCGCCACTGCCGACTACATGGGCATGATGGCAACCGTGATGAACGCGTTGGCACTCAAAGACGCATTTGAAACTTTGGGCATCAAAGCGCGCGTACAATCCGCACTGTCCATGCAGCAAATCGCTGAAACGTACGCCCGTCCTAAAGCCATTCAATATTTGGAAGAAGGCAAAGTCGTGATTTTCGCTGCCGGTACCGGTAACCCGTTCTTCACAACCGACACTGCCGCCGCATTGCGCGGTGCGGAAATGAACTGCGACGTGATGCTCAAAGCCACCAATGTTGACGGCGTGTACACCGCAGACCCGAAAAAAGACCCGTCCGCCACGCGCTACGAAACCATTACCTTTGACGAAGCCTTGAACAAAAACCTTAAAGTGATGGATGCCACCGCCTTCGCCCTCTGCCGCGAACGCAAGCTCAATATCGTCGTCTTCGGCATCGCCAAAGAAGGCTCGCTCAAACGCGTGGTAACCGGTGAAAACGAAGGCACGCTGGTTCACTGCTGATTGCCCATAAGGCCGGCAGATATAGTCGCATATGGGCTTCAGACGGCCATTTATTATATGGAGATTAATAAGCCTAAACCCATCCTGCCTCATGCATCAATTTTTCATATACCGACTATATTGCCTTCCATTTGAAAATGCCGTCTGAACGATGTTCAGACGGCATTTTTCCTTTCAGTGGGCAAACCGCCTTGCAGCAGGCGGACAAAATCGGCATAAGGGCAACGCCGTACTCATCACTCGCACCGATTTCAACCTGTTTTGCCGTTTTGACGAACTAAGCATCCCCGATTACAGCACCTTATGCCGCAACCGATTGGCGCAAGGCGACACCCTGTCCGAACTGCCGAGACTGATTAACCGGCAACTGACCGAAAAAAGCCTATAGTGGATTAAATTTAAACCAGTACGGCGTTGCCTCGCCTTGCCGTACTATTTGTACTGTCTGCGGCTTCGTCGCCTTGTCCTGATTTTTGTTAATCCACTATAAAATCCGCCGCCGCCATTGCAACCGCAAATCCCGCTATGTGCGGGCAACCTATTGAAAACCAAACCACAAAACCAGTAAAGAAATGTTTTATTTAATTTATAATTTATTTACAATTTTGATACAATTTGTTTTTCATCAAAGGAGAAAATCTATGCAAGCACGGCTGCTGATACCTATTCTTTTTTCAGTTTTTATTTTATCCGCCTGCGGGACACTGACAGGTATTCCATCGCATGGCGGAGGTAAACGCTTTGCGGTCGAACAAGAACTTGTGGCCGCTTCTGCCAGAGCTGCCGTTAAAGACATGGATTTACAGGCATTACACGGACGAAAAGTTGCATTGTACATTGCCACTATGGGCGACCAAGGTTCAGGCAGTTTGACAGGGGGTCGCTACTCCATTGATGCACTGATTCGTGGCGAATACATAAACAGCCCTGCCGGCCGTACCGATTACACCTATCCACGTTATGAAACCACCGCTGAAACAACATCAGGCGGTTTGACAGGTTTAACCACTTCTTTATCTACACTTAATGCCCCTGCACGCTCGCGTACCCAATCAGACGGTAGCGGAAGTAAAAGCAGTCTGGGCTTAAATATTGGCGGGATGGGGGATTATCGAAATGAAACCTTGACGACTAACCCGCGCGACACTGCCTTTCTTTCCCACTTGGTACAGACCGTATTTTTCCTGCGCGGCATAGACGTTGTTTCTCCTGCCAATGCCGATACAGATGTGTTTATTAACATCGACGTATTCGGAACCATACGCAACAGAACCGAAATGCACCTATACAATGCCGAAACACTGAAAGCCCAAACAAAACTGGAATATTTCGCAGTAGACAGAAATAACAAAAAATTGCTCATCAAACCCAAAACCAATGCGTTTGAAGCTGCCTATAAAGAAAATTACGCATTGTGGATGGGGCCGTATAAAGTAAGCAAAGGAATTAAACCGACGGAAGGATTAATGGTCGATTTCTCCGATATCCAACCATACGGCAATCATACGGGTAACTCTGCCCCATCCGTAGAGACTGATAACAGTCATGAGGGGTATGGATACAGCGATGAAGTAGTGCGACAACATAGACAAGGGCAACCTTAATTCACACTGCCATAACCGCTTGCTACCAAGGAAAACAAAATGAAATTGCCTATTCAAAAATTCATGATGCTGTTTGCAGCAGCAATATCGTTGCTGCAAATCCCCATTAGTCATGCGAACGGTTTGGATGCCCGTTTGCGCGATGATATGCAGGCAAAACACTACGAACCGGGTGGTAAATACCATCTGTTTGGTAATGGTCGCGGCAGTGTTAAAAATCGGGTTTACGCCGTCCAAACATTTGATGCAACTGCGGTCGGTCCCATACTGCCTATTACACACGAACGGACAGGATTTGAAGGTGTCATCGGTTATGAAACCCATTTTTCAGGACATGGACATGAAGTACACAGTCCGTTTGATCATCATGATTCAAAAAGCACTTCTGATTTCAGCGGCGGTGTAGACGGCGGTTTTACCGTTTACCAACTTCATCGGACAGGGTCGGAAATCCATCCGGAGGATGGATATGACGGGCCGCAAGGCAGCGATTATCCGCCCCCCGGAGGAGCAAGGGATATATACAGCTATTATGTCAAAGGAACTTCAACAAAAACAAAGACTAATATTGTTCCTCAAGCCCCATTTTCAGACCGTTGGCTAAAAGAAAATGCCGGTGCCGCCTCTGGTTTTTTCAGCCGTGCGGATGAAGCAGGAAAACTGATATGGGAAAGCGACCCCAATAAAAATTGGTGGGCTAACCGTATGGATGATGTTCGCGGCATCGTCCAAGGTGCGGTTAATCCTTTTTTAATGGGTTTTCAAGGAGTAGGGATTGGGGCAATTACAGACAGTGCGGTAAGCCCGGTCACAGATACAGCCGCGCAGCAGACTCTACAAGGTATTAATCATTTAGGAAATTTAAGTCCCGAAGCACAACTTGCTGCCGCGAGCCTATTACAGGACAGTGCTTTTGCGGTAAAAGACAGCATCAACTCTGCCAAACAATGGGCTGATGCCCATCCGAATATAACTGCAACAGCCCAAACTGCCCTTTCCGTAGCAGAGGCCGCAGGTACGGTTTGGAGAGGTAAAAAAGTAGAACTTAACCCGACTAAATGGGATTGGGTTAAAAATACCGGCTATAAAAAACCTGCTGCCCGCCATATGCAGACTGTAGATGGGGAGATGGCAGGAGGAAACAAGCCAGTTGTTAAATCTATCAGACCAACTACGCGAGATGAATTACGTCAAGCATTGCAAGAACAAGGTTTTAGACGTACTGGTTCAGATGCGGCTCAATATGAAACATGGAAAGGTCCTGATGGCGTGAAAATAGATATTCGTCCAAATGGAGAGGTTATAAGAACCCAAAGAGTGCCGCGAACCGATGGTGTACAGGGAAAATATCCGCAACGACAAGATTATGAAGGCAATCCATTGCCAAATAATCATCATCATTCTGGATATTTTGTCAAATGAAAAAAAATATTTTTCACAATGTAAGCCTTTATGAAATAATCTTTTCCGATAATGGAAATACCCTTACATTATCTTTTACAGATACAATTGAAGGTAATTATTTCGGATATATCAAATGCAGTAATATTTTGAATTTTAAATTAGATACAAATAATTTCGTAGATTATGAGGATAAGGAAGATAGCTTGTTTCCCTTGTTTATACCCGAAATAGAGCTATATAAATACCAATTTTATAGTGAAATTATTATTGATGTAGGGATTATTATAAAAATATCTGCTGAAACAATTAATTTTGAGCCACTGGGAAAATAGTAACTGCTTTCCCAGCAGCCGTAGCAACTGTATTTTTACCCGACGGGGTAAAAATACAGTTGCCACATCTCTGCGCAGCAGACTCTACAAGGTATTAATGATTTAGGAAATTTAAGTCCGGAAGCACAACTTGCTGCCGCGAGCCTATTACAAGACAGTGCTTTTGCGGTAAAAGACGGCATTAATTCCGCCAGACAATGGGCTGATGCCCATCCGAACATTACAGCTACTGCCCAAACTGCCCTTTCCGTAGCAGAGGCCGCAGGTACGGTTTGGAGAGGTAAAAAAGTAGAACTTAACCCGACCAAATGGGATTGGGTTAAAAATACCGGTTATAAAAAACCTGCTGCCCGCCCTATGCAGACTTTAGATGGGGAAATGGCCGGTGGGAATAAACCGCCTAAATCTATAACGTCTGGAGGAAAAGCCAATGCTGCAACTTATCCTCAATTAGTTAATCAATTAACTGGGCAAAACTTAAAAAACATTGCGGCTCAAGATCCAAGATTGAGTCTAGCTCTTCATAAGAGTGAAAAAAATTTTCCAATAGGAACTGCAACTTATGAAGAGGCAGATAGGCTAGGTAAAATTTGGGTTGGTGAGGGTGCAAGACAAACTAGTGGAGGCGGATGGTTAAGTATAGATGGCACTCGACAATATCGGCCACCAACAGAAAAAAATTTACAATTTGCAACTACAGGTATTCAAGCAAATTTTGAAACTTATACTATTGATTCAAATGGAAAAAGGAATAAAATTAAAAATGGACATTTAAATATTAGGTAATTATATGAGATTAAAATTAAAAAATTATGATTGTTCTGACTTTGATTTGGAAGATTTCCCACAAGACAAGTTAGAAAATTTTTGTATACTTTTGACATTATCAATAGGTTTTGATGAAAGTAATGGTGCTGATTATTTTTATGTTTATATATATAGCACTGAATGGTTACTTTCAAATATACATAGACCGATGTCATTAAAAAACTCAATTGTTACAAACCGTTTTAATATTGAACACATATTAAAATTGATAAATGATATATTGGAAATATGTAATTCAACGTCTGAAGATAAGTCTATATCAAATTTGGCAAAATATTTTGACTGGGAATTTGACGATTATAATCTAAATATCCAAGACTAAAGATGGTGGGACAGCATTTAGACCAAAAACAGGCAAACGGTATTTTGATGACGAATTAAAATAAAAGGAATTATTCATGAAATTAATTAATTTTGAAGGGAGTTTAGTTAAAATTAGTCTCGATAAAGATGAGTTGTATATTATTCAAGCAATTGTAGGAGAAATTTATTCAGGCGTATGCGTGGATTGTAGAGATTTTGAGATAATTCATGGTGTTGAAAAAATAAAGTTCTTCTTTTGGATAAAGAACTTAAAAAAATATATGATACTTGGGATAAATGTTAGCTAGGTAAGGTGGGCACTTGTTGCCCACCTTTTGCCGTATATTAAAAATCCTTTTCAGGCTGGAACTGGGTGGGCATCAATGCTAACCCTAATTGTGCTGATGAAACAGGAAAACTGATATGGGAAAACAACCCCAATAAAAATTGGTGGGCCAACCGTATGGATGATATTCGCGGCATCGTCCAAGGTGCGGTTAATCCTTTTTTAATGGGTTTTCAAGGAGTAGGGATTGGGGCAATTACAGACAGTGCGGTAAGCCCGGTCACAGATACAGCCGCTCAGCAGACTCTACAAGGTATTAATGATTTAGGAAATTTAAGTCCGGAAGCACAACTTGCTGCCGCGAGCCTATTACAGGACAGTGCTTTTGCGGTAAAAGACGGCATCAATTCCGCCAGACAATGGGCTGATGCCCATCCGAATATAACTGCAACAGCCCAAACTGCCCTTTCCGTAGCAAAGGCCGCAGGTACGGTTTGGAGAGGTAAAAAAGTAGAACTTAACCCGACTAAATGGGATTGGGTTAAAAATACCGGCTATAAAAAACCTGCTGTTCGCCCTATGCAGACTTTAGATGGGGAGATGGCAGGTGGGAATAAGCCAGCGAAGCAAGCTACTCCTAATGGCAAAGCTGGCGTTTCTACACAACAATCTTTGCAAAATGGTCTCGTTCCACAAAAAAATTATACGCATACTACCTATAATGGTGGATCAGCTATTACAGATGGCAAATATATTACTGACCCTCTCAGTATGGTACGACACAAACCTGATGCATCTAGTCTAGACAAGATAGATAGCAAAAGTTTATTTAAATCAGATGTTGATGCGGAAAAAGCTACATTAGATACTGCTAGATATGCAGATAAACATAATTTATGGGATAGTCAAAATAAGGCAAAAGTTCCAACGAACGACGTAGTTGGCTATACAGACGGAAAACCGACACATATAATTAACATTTATCGTAGAAAGCCGAATAAAGATGGGATTAGACCTGTGCATGGAACACCAGGTAAGGAACGTTGATTTATGAAAATTTATAATTTAGATAATATTATAACTTCATCAGCATTGAGTCTGTATAAATCCACTTGGGTTAAGTTAGATTTAATATCTTGTGCTAAATTTATCATAGAAGGAACGGATTTTACTTTTGATTGGGATGAAGGAATTGAAAATTGGATAGTTTTTTTTCATAAAAACAAAGTTATTGGTTATTTGTGTGCAAAATTACCTTTTGCTATATTAGACAACGAACAATTAAAAAATCAGCTATATCACAAATATCCTCATGTATTAACCTTACAAATTAAAAATATTGAAACTGAAAAAATATCTTTAAATGTAAACATTTGTAGATTAACGTTATGCCCATCATTTCATGATGAACATGATACACTTGTTTGTTCAGTGCAAGATTTTTATGTAAATACTGTTTAACTAGCAAGCGCAGGCTAGATTAAAACCTAATTCATTGATAAAAAAACATAAAACAAGCATCCTGAAATTTTTCAGGCTGCTTTTTTGTTGGGTTTGGTAACCCAATCTACTCGCTGAAAATTAGCAGAGGACGTAAATGGCTATTTATGACTTAAACGAAATCGTAACCCGTGCCGCATTAGGTATATATAAAGGAAAATGGCGAAACATGGATTTTGAGCAAGTTCTACAAAACATTGTTCAGCAACCGTAGGTCGGATTCTCGAATCCGACATTTTTCAACAGCGGCATTTCGGAAACGATAGACGCGTCAAATATTTTTGTCGGATACAAATATCCGACCTAGATCTCTACGCAGCAAACTTTACAAGATATTAGTGATTTAGGAAAATTAAGTCCGGAAGCACAACTTGCTGCCGCGAGCCTATTACAAGACAGTGCTTTTGCGGTAAAAGACGGCATCAATTCCGCCAGACAATGGGCTAATGCCCATCCGAATATAACTGCAACAGCCCAAACTGCCCTTTCCGTAGCAGAGGCCGCAGGTACGGTTTGGAGAGGTAAAAAAGTAGGACTTAACCCGACTAAATGGGATTGGGTTAAAAATATCGGCTATGAAACACCTGCTGCCCGCCATATGCAGACGTTGGACGGTGAGATGGTTGGTGGGAATAGACCGCCTAAATCTATAACGTCGGAAGGAAAAGCTAATGCTGCAACTTATCCTCAATTAGTTAATCAATTAACTGAGCAAAACTTAAAAAAACATTGCTGCACAAGATTCAAGGTTAGCAAGTGCTGTAAATGATTGGAAAACAATACAACCAAATAAAAAGGGAGAAATCAATTTTAGTATTGGTTCTGCAACTCGTCAAGAGGCTGAACAGTTAGGAAAAATTTGGGTTGGAGACGGAGCTAAGTCCATCTTGTCAAGGATGTATGTTAAGTGCAGATGGCACAAGGCTATATCGTCCTCCAACTACAAAATCAAACACCCCTGAATCACTTAACCCAACGGGAGTGCAAGCTAATTTTGTTACTAGAAGTGTTGATGGAAAAACCTTAACTAATGGACATTTGAATATAAAATGATTAAATTGGATTTAAAAAGCATAAATTTATATGATATTGATTTTGAAAAATTTACCCCCGAAATTCCAGATAATTTTCATAGATGGATAGATTTGGATATCGGAATCGAAGGAGAACAAGGCTCATCTATTTTTTCACTTTGCATTTGTTCTCCTAAATGGATTTCCCATCATTGTAATAAAGAAGGTTTTTTTTGGTCTAATGCATTAATATTAGAACAGTTTGATCATAAGATGATTAAAAGTGAAATTGATAAAATATTAGAATATTGCTCAAAAGAAACTTGGGATTTGACACTTTCAAACTTATTACGATTTTTTTCTTGGGAATTCGAAGATTACAATCCAAACACATAAGAGCAATTTGGGATGATAAGTCTGGAGCAATTGTAATTAGAGACCCAAATTCAAAAGATGGTGGAACTGCATTTAGACCAACCTTAGGCAAAACCTACTTTGATAAGCAAAAATAAAATTATTATGAATATAATCAATTACAAAGGTGATGACATTATTATTTCTTTAACAAGAGAAGAGCTTCAATTATTACGTTCCCTTGTTATTGAAATTTATGCAGGTGTTTGCATAGATGCAGAAGAATTTGAGATTGTGTCAGGAATTCGCAATCCTCAATTAGTGCAAGGGCTAGAACAACATTTAATTGAAGCATATAATTTAGTGGATACAATTTGACTCACTATAAATTTTCAGGCTGCCGGTTAAGGCAGCCTGAAAGCGGTAAAGCCGGGCTAATCGTGCTGGCATTGCTCGTAGATTTTGTTTTCGGGAAAAATATCGTTCCGCCACACATACCAGCCTTTTTTGCGCACACAGGCATCGGCTTCCCGGCCTCCGCCCGCTATGGGGTTGTAGCCGCAGGCGTACATATCATCGTCTTTTCTTTTATCCCTTAGCCCCATTTGCCTTAACATTTCTCGCTGCCTTTCTATGCTCTCACCTGGGGGGATATGAATGTCAGGATAAATTTTCCTTTCGTTGCACAATTTCCAGTCTAGGGCGGCATCGGGCGGTAGTCTGAACCCTTTAAAAGTGCAGCCGGCCACTAGGGCGGATAAGCTTAAGGCCAATACGGTTTTTATCATGGTTGTTTCTCCTGTTCGGTGGGTTGCGAATGGGGGTAGCCGTAAATGCGCTTGGTTTTCGGCATCACGCCGATATCTTCTTCCGTACGGTAGCCGTCTTTTACGCATTGTTTTCGGTCGATATCCCGCGTTTCAGGCTGCCTTTGCAGGCAGCCTGAAACGCGGAAAACAGCCTAGTCGTGCTGGCATTGTTCGTAGATTTTGTTTTCGGGATAGATATCTTTGCCCGAACGGTACCAGCCTTTCTTGCGCACGCAGGCATCGGCTCTTGACGTACCGCCGCCAATCGGGTCATAGCCGCAGGAAAACATATCGTCGAGCTTTCGCTGTCCATACAGATTCATCTGCCGCAGCATTTCATCACGCTTGGCTCTGCTGGCTTCCGGTGGAGTTTTTTTAGCAGGATAAATTTTGTCTTCGTTGCACAGTTTCCACCTGGCCGACGCATCGGGCGGCACACGGAAGCCGCTGCCGACGTTCAGGCAGCCTGAAAGCAGGACGCAGAGCATAAGGGGCAGTATCGGTTTGTTCATTTGGGGTCTCCTGATTGGGGATGGTTGGGATTGGTGCGGTGCTTTTGTTCATGCCCGTTAGGCTTTCAGGCTGCCTTTGCAGGCAGCCTGAAACGCGGAAAGCAGCCTAGTCGTGCTGGCATTGCTCGTAGATTTTGTTTTCGGGATAGGTATCTTTGCCCGAAGGGTACCAGCCTTTCTTGCGCACGCAGGCATCTTGCTCACTGTCTCCGCCGCCAATCGGGTCATAGCCGCAGGAAAACATATCGTCGAGCTTTCGCTGTCCATACAGATTCATCTGCCGCAGCATTTCATCACGCTTGGCTCTGCTGGCTTCCGGTGGAGTTTTTTTAGCAGGATAAATTTTGTCTTCGTTGCACAGCTCCCACCAGCCCGACGCATCGGGCGGCACACGAAAGCCGCTGCCGATGTTCAGGCAGCCTGAAAGCAGGACGCAGAGCATAAGGGACGGTATCAGTTTGTTCATTTGGGGTCTCCTGATTGGGGATGATTGGGATTGGTACGGTGGTTTTGCTGTTCGAGCAAATCATAAACGCTGATACGGTGAATGGTATTAATATCATTTCCTTTTTCGCCTTTTCCTTTTGTCCGGTAACCGTCATCGACACATTGCTTTGTGCCGACACCCGTGCAGTTGTGGGAAGAGGATTTGCCAACAAAGATGTCCACAATCGTCCGTATCCAGCCTCTATTTTGGGTATTGGTATCGATGGTGGAACGATTACGCCCTACCCAAGTGCCGACGATATCGCGGGCGGCGATTTCTGTGCCGATAGAGCGGTTTTTATTGCTTTCGTTCCGCTCTAAGCCTTGCAGATGGCTGAGGCGGCGGTCTGATTTTTGCAAATTGGCGGCCGCGCCGAGCATATCGACATCCAAATTCGGATATTCGCCCGCTTTGTTTTCGTGTTCCAATTTGCGCATCAGAAAGATAACCGAATTATATTTGAGATAGCTCCAAATTTGATAAGTTCTGTTAATAATGTCAATGCTGTCGGGGATAGTTTTTCTTTGCAAAGGTCTTGGATGGCACATTCCTACAAACCGTTTCTCTTACGGATTCAATCGGTTATTTCGCCCGTTTTCACTTGATGATTCCGGTTTTTTCAACCGCCGTTTTATATTTCTTCGTCAATAAACTCATCTTCATGCCGCAAGCTGCGGATAAAGGTTTCAAAATCGGGGGCAAGTTCGACGATTTCAAAATCCGATTCTTGTTCGACAAACACCACTTTCGGCTCGCCGTCTTTGCCGCACGCCCGATAGTCTAAGGCAAACAGGGCATGACCGCCTGACGGGTCGTTGGCAAAATACACGCCGATGGGCGGATATTCCCATTCTTCCAGCCAAAGTTTTTGCCCTGTTTCGCCGCACAAACTCCCTTCTTTTTCAAAACCGATTCCCGATACCTCGCAAATTTGCACATGATTTTCCGCCCACGAATTTCTCTGCGTGGTCGGAAAGCAGTTTTTGACAAATATTCCGCCGTTTTGTACTGCCATCAATTCAATAAAACTTTGCGGCAATTTATAGCCCAGTTCACTTTCTACGGCAGCCAAAATTTCAGGGGTAAACGGGGCTTCTTTGTAATTTTCATCCGCCCAACTGTCGGATTCCCATACGGAGGACAAATCAAAATCTTTAAAAACTTGGGACATAACGTTCTTCCTTATTGATTTCAGCTATAAACAGAGGGTTGGGTATTCATACCCGGCTTTTACCGTCCGTCATTCCCACGCAGGTGGGAATCTAGGACGTGGAATCTAAAGAAACCTTTTATCCGATAAGTTTCCGTGCCGAAAGGTCTGGATTCCCGCCTGCGCGGGAATGACGGCGGAGGTTTGGGCAAAATTGCCCTTCCCGTTTTCAGACGGCCTTTTGCCTTGTCCTTGCTACAGTTTTTTCCGTAGGTCGGATTCTCGAATCCGACATCTCCAACAGCGGTTTTTCGGAAACGATAAACGCGTCAAATGTTTTTTGTCGGATACAAGTATTCGGCCTGCATTTCAAATTTACATCGCTTCCAATTTCGCAAACTTGGTATCCAGCTCTTTCACACCCTGTTTGCCGAAGTTGATGGTCAGTCGGGCGGATTCGCCTTGGTCCACGGCATCGATGATGACGCCGGTGCCGAATTTGGCGTGGCGGACGTTTTGTCCGATGCGGAAGCCTGCGTAGGTTTGCGGCTGTTTGTAGTCGTCGATGATTTTATCTTTGGGCGCGGCGGTTGGGCGCGTGCTGCCGTAGCGGTCGTAGGCGTTTTTTTTGACTGACAGGTAGTGCAATACTTCGGGCGGGATTTCTTCGACGAAGCGGGAGACGATGCCGAATTGGGTTTGTCCGTGCAGCATTCTTTGTTGCGCCATGGTGATGTAGAGGCGTTTGCGGGCGCGGGTGATGGCGACGTACATGAGGCGGCGTTCTTCTTCGAGGCCGCCGCGTTCGGCAAGGCTCATTTCGCTGGGGAAGCGGCCTTCTTCCATGCCGGTGAGGAAGACGGCGTTGAATTCCAAGCCTTTGGCGGCGTGGACGGTCATCAGTTGTACGGCTTTTTCGCCCGCGCCTGCTTGGTTTTCGCCGGATTCGAGGGCGGCATTGCTTAGGAAGGCAAGGATGGGGAAGGCGGGGTCGTCTGAAATGTTTTCAGGCAGGGTTTCAAAGTTGCTGTCTTCGGGTTTGAACTCGATGGCGGCGTTGACGAGTTCGTCGAGGTTGTCGAGGCGGTCTTGGTTGTCGCCTTTTTGGGTGCGGTAGTGTTCGCTCAGGCCGCTGTCTTTGAGGATGCCGACGATGATTTCGGGCAAGGGCATTTGTCCGACTTGGTTACGCAGGGCTTCAATCAGGCGGACGAAGGCGGCGACTTTGGCGGCTTTCGCGCCGGCGTTGCAGGCGGCTTGCCAGAGGGAAACGCCTTGCTCTTGCGATGCCGTCTGAAGGTTCTCGACGGTGCGCGCGCCGATGCCGCGCGGTGGGAAGTTGATGACGCGCAAAAGGGCGTTGTCGTCGTCGGGATTGACGGCGAGGCGCAGGTAGGCGAGGGCATGTTTGATTTCTTGGCGTTCGTAAAAGCGCAGCCCGCCGTAGATTTTGTAGGGGATGCCGCTGCGGAACAGGCTTTGTTCGATGATGCGCGATTGGGCGTTGCTGCGGTAGAGGACGGCGATTTCGTCCAAATCCCAGCCCTCGCGCTCGAGGGCTTTGATTTCGTCAACGATGAATTGGGCTTCTTCGAGATCGGTAAAGGCGGAGTAGTAGCGGATTTTGTCGCCTGCTTCGGCGTCGGTACGCAGGTTTTTGCCGAGGCGTTCGTCGTTGTTTTCGATAACGGCGTTGGCGGCGGAGAGGATGTTGCCGACGGAGCGGTAGTTTTGTTCGAGTTTGACGGGTGCGTCGATGTGGAACTCTTCCATCAGCGCAGTCATATTGCCGACGTTCGCGCCACGGAAGCGATAAATACTTTGGTCGTCGTCGCCGACGGCAAACACTGCCGTGTTACCGCCCGCCATGAGTTTGAGCCACGCGTATTGCAGTTTGTTGGTGTCTTGGAACTCGTCGACCAGAATGTGGTTGAAGCGGTTTTGGTAGTGCTGACGCAGGATTTCGTTGCTTTGCAGCATTTCGTAGCTGCGGAGCATGAGTTCGGCAAAATCGACCACACCTTCGCGTTGGCAAATTTTGTCGTATTCGGCGTAGCACTCAATCATGCGGCGCGTGTGCGGATCGGGCGCGCTCAACACGGAAGCGCGCAAACCGGATTCTTTTTGCGCGTTGATAAAGCCTTGCAGCGAACGCGGCGCGATGATTTCTTCGGCGATGTTGAGGCTTTTGAACAGACGTTTGATCAGGGAAAGCTGGTCGCCGCTGTCGAGAATTTGAAAGGAAGACGGCAGGCCTGCGTCGCGGTGGTGCAGCCGTAGAAAACGGTGGCAGAGTCCGTGGAACGTGCCAAGCCACATGGCGCGGACGTTGACGGGAATCATCGCGCCCAAACGGGTTTGCATTTCTTTGGCGGCTTTGTTGGTAAACGTTACCGCCATAATGCTGTGCACGCTTGCCTGACCGGTTTGCAAAAGCCATGCGATACGCGTGGTCAGCACGCGCGTTTTGCCGCTGCCCGCGCCTGCCAGCACAAGAGCGGATTGCGGCGGCCAGGTTACGGCGGAAAGTTGTTCGGGGTTCAAGCCTTGCAGCAGGTTGGGGGCGGATTGGTCGGGAAACATAGGGATGCCGTCTGAAAAGTGGAATGCGCTATTTTAATAGAAACGGAAGGATGCCGTTTGAAAACAAAACAGAAACTGTACGATGGCGGTCGGCAGCGGCATAGGGCGGGTGCGCCGACATTATCTGAGTTGCAGCAGGTCTTTTCTAACCAGTTCTTCCAAAGGCATACCCAACGCATCGGCAATCTGACCCATCACATCAATGGAAACCGAACGGCTGCCGCGTTCTATTTCGCTGATATAGGTTTTGCTTACGCGTGCACTGAAAGCCAACTCTTCTTGAGAAAGCTCTTTCAAACGCCTGACCTGCCTCATATTTTGGGCGAAGATAAGGCGGTAGGGGTTTGGGGTGGTCGGTTTTTCCATGCAGGGAGTATGGAAAAATCCTAATATTCAAACAATAAACTATAGCTTGTTAAAATAAAACTATAGTTGAATAAATTTGTAAAATAGAATAATATTTCAAATGCAGCACATCAAAATTTTTTAAATTTTATTCAGAAGGGTAAAAAATGAGAGTAAACCGTATTGCTTTGATGTCGGTATCGGCAGCCCTCTTGGCTGCCTGCGCCACACCTTATATATAGTGGATTAAATTTAAATCAGGACAAGGCGACGAAGCCGCAGACAGTACAGATAGTACGGCAAGGCGAGGCAACGCCGTACTGGTTTAAATTTAATCCACTATCTATATATTGGCATAAGGACGGGGTCTCCAAGCAAGAGGCACTCGACCAATTGGGCTACTGCCGCAAGGATGTCGATGCAAACCGTTTGGAAAAACAGAAAGCCGCCAAGCTGGTTTTCTACTGCATGAAAGCCAACGGTTACAGCCTGATGAGGGGATACCGTTAAGCAGGCTCAAGACCGCCCGGCGACGGTTGGCACGCGGCCGGGCGCGGGGAAGCCTTATATATTGCACCCAGCCAAAGGGGCGCATTACTTTTTTTCCCGCAAATCCTGAAAACAAGGCGGTATCCGGATGGGTTTCAATCCCGCAACGGCGAGGAAAATATTTTGTATCCGATAGGGCGGTTTGCCGCCCGAACTTAGGAATAACCGCCTTGCAACAGCCGGAATCGTACCGATTGTTCAAACACCGCCGGAACAAACGGCTGGGTTTCAAAATAGTGCCGCGAAACAGGCTGGGGCGGATAAAGTTGTTTTAGTCCGAAAAATTAACAGACCATATTTTAATATAGTGTTGATAGATATAATTATCTTCAATGTATTCAATATGATAACTTTCTTCCCAACCGAAAAATAATTGTCTTTTCCCTTGCAGATAATTGAAATCGACAGATTACTAAAACACAACCAGTTAAAATAGCTTCAAATGATGGCAAAATGCGTATCCGGCATTTCAGACCGGCAAATCCGCACCATCTGAAAACACAGCCGGAGCCCGATGCCGTCTGAAACCCGAATTGTCGGGCTTCAGACGGCATGGGTCGGGTTTTGGGTTTCAACCGTCGCGCGCAACTAAATAGGTATCCAGGCTACGGCTTGCCGGTACCGATTTTGTGATAGCGCAAAAACAATTGAAAAAACAGTTAAAATTAAGACATTTTCCAATGCCTGCAAAAATTCCGTATCAAAAAATAACCACTGCACACAAGCTGATATAAATAATGATTTCAAAGCAATAAAAATGAGAAATCCAACCTTATCCAAATTTTCGTTATCGTCCCAAAATATGTTTGTCAACGGACACCATAAATACTTTGTCATTAACTTAGACATCCCAAAAATTGGAACATATAAGGTAAGCGTAATGAACCATACAAAAATATTAGCGTATCTTCCAGTCATTGAGATTTCAGGAAAATACATTCCAATATATTTGGCCTGACTCAAATAAAGCCGATTTGTACCAAAAGGGTCGTAGAATAAAATCGGCATAGGAAAAGATACCAAAATAATCAAATAAGTAAGTGTATAAAAAGACACTTCGCCAATAAATTTTTTTACTTCATACCTCCTCTTGGCTTTTATATCATTAGGATAAAACGACGTATCTTGAACAGGTATCCGATCAGAATTTCCAGATACCCATTCTTGACATTTATATCTGGATTTTTTCCATAAACCGGTAAATATACCTACAATAATAGCTGTAACAATACCGCAAACAATATTTAATACTATTGATTTCCAATCATTTGAATCAAGTATTTTACTTCCTTAAATTTTGATAAATCAAAACGTAACAGTTCAATACTTGTGCATTCTCAATGCGCCTCTTCCCAATTCTCCCCTACGCCAACCTCAGCCACCAGCGGTACATCCAATAATCCGCCGTCCACTTTCGCCATAATCTGCGGCAGTTTTTCTTTGACAAAATCCAGTTCGGTTTCACCGACTTCCAGCACCAGTTCGTCATGCACCTGCATGACCAGTTTGCTGCCGATGCCGTCTGAAAGCCAGTTTCGCACGTCTATCATGGCGCGTTTGATGAGGTCGGAGGCGGTGCCTTGCATGGGGGCGTTGATGGCGGCGCGTTCGGCTCCGGCGCGGGCGTTGGCGTTTTTGTTGCGGATGTCGGGCAGGTAGAGGCGGCGGCCGAACAGGGTTTCGACGAAGCCTTGGGCGGCGGCTTGTTCTTTGGTGCACTGCATGTATTCGGCGACGCCGGGGTAGCGGGCGAAGTAGCGGTCGATAAAGTTTTTGGCGGAGATGTTGTCTATGCCCAGCGATTTGGCAAGGCCGTATTGCCCCATGCCGTAAATCAGGCCGAAGTTGATGGTTTTGGCGTAGCGGCGTTGTTCGGGCGAGACGTTCTCGGGGTCGATGCCGAATACTTCGGCGGCGGTGCGGCGGTGGACGTCTTCGCCGTTTTGGAACGCGGCGATGAGGGTTTTGTCGCCGGAAAGATGCGCCATGATGCGCAGCTCGATTTGGGAATAGTCGGCGGAAACGATGACGCTGCCTTGCGGTGCGGTGAAGGCGCGGCGCACGCGGCGGCCTTCGGCGGTGCGGATGGGGATGTTTTGCAGGTTGGGGTTGTTGCTGGCGAGGCGGCCGGTGATGGCGACGGCTTGGGCATAGGTGGTATGCACGCGGCCGTCTTTGGGCGAAATCATTTCGGGCAGTTTGTCGGTGTAGGTGGATTTGAGCTTCGCCAGGCTGCGGTTTTGCAGGATGATTTTGGGCAGGGGGTAGTCGGGCGCGAGCTGTTCGAGCACGGCTTCGTTGGTAGAAATGCCGCCTTTGGCGGTTTTTTTCAGGCCTTTGGTGGGGATGCCCATTTTGTCGAACAGGATTTCTTGTAGCTGTTTGGGCGAGTTGAGGTTGAACGGCTGGCCTGCGACTGCGTAGGCTTCTTGTTCGAGTTTCATCAGCTCGGTGCCGAGTTCCGCGCTTTGGCGGGCGAGTTCGGCGCGGTCGATTTGCACGCCGTTGCGTTCCATTTCAAACAATACCTGCGCGACGGGCAACTCCATTTTTTCATACATTTCAAGCTGTTTGGCGTCCATTTGCGCGCGCAGGTGCGCTTCGAGGCGCAGGGCGAAATCGGCGTCTTGGGCGGCGTATTCGGTCGCCTGCCCGATGGCGACGTCGGCAAAACCGATTTGTTTCGCGCCTTTGCCGCACAGCGATTCGTAGGTAATGGTTTCCAAGCCCAGCCAGCGTTCGGACAATTCGTCCAAGCCGTGTCCGAGATGGCTCTCGATGATATAGGAAGCGAGCATGGCGTCGCCGGCAATGCCGTTCAGGGCGATGCCGTAGTTGGCGAAAACGTGTTGGTCGTATTTGAGGTTTTGCCCGATTTTTTTCAGGGCGGGATTTTCCAAATGCGGTTTCAGACGATCTAATACGTCTTGCAAATCAAGCTGTTCGGGCGCGGCGGTCAGGCTGTGTCCTACGGGAATGTAAACCGCTTCGCCTGCTTGGAACGCGATGCTGATGCCGACCAGCGCGGCGTTCATCGCGTCTAGGGACGTGGTTTCCGTATCGATGCCGATTTTGTCCACTTGCGACAGTTTGTCTAACAAAGCGGCAAACTGCGCTTCGGTGGTAACGGCTTGATAATCCAGCTTTTCGGGCGCAACGGCTTTTTCAGGTAGCCTTTCAGACGGCATCTCCGCATTCAAAGCCGCCTGCTCGCCGATGCTGTCGCTGCCGAACAAATCATCGGTCGATCCGGTATTCATGTTTGATTCCGCTTCTTTCAGCCAGGTGCGGAAGCCCCAGCGTTTGAAATCGACAACCAGTTGCGCCCATTTCGGCGCGGTACGGCGCAGGCTTTCGATGCCGTCTGAAAGTTCGGTGTGCAAGTCCACATCGGTTTTAATCGTCACCAAATCATACGACAGCGGCAGGCGCGGCAGGGCGGCACGCAGATTCTCGCCCACTTTGCCCTTGATTTCCGCCGCGTGTTCCATCACGCCCGCCAGCGAGCCGTAGGCTTCCAGCCATTTCACCGCCGTTTTCGGGCCGCATTTTTCCACGCCTGGAACGTTGTCCACCTTGTCGCCCATCAGCGCGAGATAATCGCGGATTTGGTCGGGACGCACGCCGAATTTTTCTTTTACACCCTCAATGTCCAGCGTTTCGCCGCTCATCGTGTTCACCAGCGTTACGCGTTCGTTCACCAACTGCGCCATGTCCTTATCGCCGGTGGACACCACCACATTCCAACCTGCTTCGCCTGCCATTGCCGCCAGCGTGCCAATCACGTCATCCGCTTCGACTTGCGGAATCACCAGCACCGGCCAGCCCATCAACCGCACCAAATCCGGCAAGGCTTCCGCCTGCGGGCGCAAATCGTCCGGCATCGGCGGACGCGTCGCCTTGTAGTCGGAGAACATCTCGTGGCGGAAATTCTTGCCCTTCGCATCAAACACCACCGCGCAATAATCATGCACATAATCCGCCCGCAACCGGCGCAGCATGTTCAACACACCATACATCGCGCCCGTCGGCGCACCATCGGGCGCGGTCAACTGTGCCATCGCGTGATACGCGCGGTAAAGATAAGAAGAGCCGTCAACAAGGAGAAGGGTGTGAATGGTTGCCATGATAGTATCTGCTGATGAGAAAATAAAAATGACCTAATTATAAGGGATAATCAAAATGCCGTCTGAAAGCCCATTTCAGACGGCATTTGAATCTAGCCTGCCTTATCTGCCCAAATATTTTGCCCAATTGAGATACAGCCGGGCAATATTTTCTTCATAGCTGTGGGCAGAAGGAATATAACCGTCTTTAGGCGGCATATATCTGACAAATGATTCTATTTCTTCCGGATAATCGAAATCTGCATAAATTTTTTCAACTTCCCCCAAAGGGTCGTCAAATTCTTCTTTTCTATGGAATACATCGCTTAAGAGGACGTACAGCCAATTTTTAGGGGAATAATCCCTCATTTCCGAAGCCAAATCTTCCAGAACAGGCTTTAATTCAAGAATATTGGATTTGTTGATTAAAGATAGCTTGAACACGCGTTCATCATGATCTGAAAGCGTCATTTTCCGGGCATAAGCTACTACATCAGCCCAACCCAAGTATTTATTCTCATATCCCCACAGAATATTCTTCCAAGAAAGGCGGACTTTTTGCGCGGTTAAATCAAGGTTCATTTTGCTTACTTTGTTCTCACGCATCGGTTTGCCTGCCCCGTCATTCCGCCCCTTCCGATTATGCCTGTTACGAAAAGTCTTCCAAATGACGGCTGATTGCCTCTTCAACAGTCGGATGCCAATCCATAAATGAAGCCTGCAATTCCTCTAAAACCAACTCATTGAATAAATCATCCAAATTCCTCCAATCCATTTTTTCATCCAGATAGATGAAATTTGCCATAACGACAGTATGTTTGTTTTGGGAATAATCCGATAAGGCGCAAATCATCAGATACCGCCCCGAATGCTCCAGATAAAAAATTCTTTTTTCCAAGGGAAACCAATTATTCCGTTGCCCGTTTTCCATTTTTCATCCTTTTTAACGTATCGGCTTCCGCGTCCTTCAAATTGGATTACCTGCCTTCCTCCAAGCCAACGCCCGCGCCCTTTTTATCATTTGAATAAGGGACTTTCAAAGGGCGGCAGGCGGAAAAAGGAAATGAAAATGCCGTCTGAACGGCAAAACGTGCTTTCAGACGGCATTTTGAGCGGGACGCATCATCGCGCCAAAGCCTTCAAACATTCTTTGACCAATGCCGGACCTTTGTATATCAATCCGCTGTACACCTGGACGGCAGTTGCACCGAGGCGGATTTTCTCTGCCGCATCCTTGCCGTTCATGATGCCGCCTACACCGATAATCGGCAGCTTGCCGTCGATATGGTCTGCCAACAGCTTCAACACCCGATTACTTTTTTCATGAACGGGCAGCCCGCTCAAACCGCCCTGCTCGCCTGCGAGCGGATGGCTGCCTAGGCTTGATTTGTCGATGGTGGTGTTGGTAGCGATGATGCCGTCCATTTCAACGGATTTGACAACGTGGGCGATGTCTTCGATTTGTGCTTCATCCAAATCGGGGGCGATTTTGACGGCGAGCGGAACGTATTTCCCGTATACAGAGGCAAGCTGTGCCTGTTTGTTTTTCAAAGCCTCAAGCAATGCGCTCAACTCGTCGCCACCTTGCAGCGCGCGGAGGTTTTTGGTGTTGGGCGAGGAAATATTGACGGTAATGTAACTTGCGTGTGCGTAGGCTTTTTCGAGGCAGATTAAATAATCATCGGCAGCATTTTCGATAGGTGTTACGGCGTTTTTGCCGATGTTGATGCCCAATACGCCACTGAATTTACTTTTTTCGATGTTGCGTATCATGGTGTCGATACCGTGGTTGTTGAAACCCATGCGGTTAATGATGCCTTGGTGTTCGGGAACTCGGAAGAGGCGCGGCTGCGGGTTGCCGGGCTGCGGTTTGGGCGTTACCGTGCCGATTTCGATGAAACCGAAGCCGAGCGCGGCCAAAGCATCTATGTATCCGCCGTTTTTGTCGAGACCTGCGGCAAGTCCGACAGGGTTGGGCAAATCCATGCCCATCAGTTTTACAGGTTTGGTACGGTTGTCGGTTACGGGAATCAGACCCAATTTATAAACCATGTTGAGCGCGTCGAGCGTGAAGTGGTGGGCTTTCTCGGCATCGAGTGCAAACAGGATGCGGCGGGCAAGTGGATACATGACAGGGCTTTCTGCTTCAGATGGAAATGCCGTCATTTTAACCGAAATCCCGCCAAACATACGGCACACAGGTCAAACTTGAACGACAAAACCCGCCGCACCCAAAAATGTACAAATCCGCAAATATTGATATAATAGGCATTAGATAGAAAACTCTATTAAAAGTCGGTACAATACCACCGATTTATTTCCCTTAAACAACCTGCCGCAAGGCATAAAGGAACGACTGATATGTCAAACATCGAACAACAAGTTAAAAAAATTGTTGCTGAACAACTGGGCGTAAACGAAGCCGACGTGAAAAACGAATCTTCCTTCCAAGACGACTTGGGCGCGGATTCTTTGGACACCGTGGAGCTGGTTATGGCTTTGGAAGAAGCCTTCGGCTGCGAAATCCCCGACGAAGATGCCGAAAAAATCACCACCGTCCAACTGGCTATCGACTACATCAATGCCCACAACGGCTAATCGGTCGTCGCCCGACACAACAGCCTCTGCTGCACCGCGCAATAGAGGCTTTTCCCTTATATGGCAAACTGTTTGAACCCCTGCCGCAAATTTCAGACGGCATCTGCACGACAGCCGCATATGCCCCCATTCCGACAACCAACAGCGAGGTTATCATGAGTCAGAGAAGAGTAGTCATTACAGGCTTAGGTCAGGTTTCCCCTGTCGGCAACACTGTCGCAGAGGCTTGGGACAACCTGCTCGCCGGCAAAAGCGGCATCGGCGCGATTACCCGCTTTGACGCATCCGACATCAACAGCCGTGTCGCCGGCGAAGTCCACGGTTTCGACATCGGACAATACATCAGCGCGAAAGAAGCGCGCCGGATGGACGTGTTCATCCACTACGGCATCGCCGCCGCGCTTCAGGCAATCGCCGATTCGGGTTTGGACGATGTGGAAAACCTCGATAAAGACCGCGTCGGCGTGAACATCGGTTCCGGCATCGGCGGACTGCCCAGCATCGAGGCCACCGGCAAAGCCGTAATCGAAGGCGGCGCGCGCAAAATCAATCCTTTCTTTATCCCCGGTTCGCTGATTAACCTGATTTCCGGACACGTTACCATCCTCAAAGGCTACCGCGGCCCCAGCTACGGGATGGTTTCCGCCTGCACCACCGGCGCGCACTCCATCGGCGACTCCGCCCGACTGATTAAATACGGCGACGCGGACATAATGGTTGCAGGCGGTGCCGAAGGCGCGATTAGCACTTTGGGCGTAGGCGGTTTTGCTGCGATGAAAGCCCTCTCCACCCGCAACGACGACCCCGCCACCGCTTCCCGTCCGTGGGACAAAGGCCGCGACGGCTTCGTTATCGGCGAAGGCGCGGGCGTATTGGTGTTGGAAGAATTGGAACACGCCAAAAAACGCGGCGCGAAAATCTACGCCGAAATCGTCGGCTTCGGGATGAGTTCCGATGCCTACCACATTACCGCGCCGAACGAAGAAGGCCCTGCGCTCGCCGTTACCCGCGCACTGAAAGATGCCGGACTGAATCCCGAAGACGTGGATTACGTCAACGCACACGGCACGTCCACCCCCTTGGGCGATGCCAACGAAACCAAAGCCCTCAAACGCGCTTTGGGAGAACACGCCTACAAAACCATCGTCAGCTCGACCAAATCCATGACCGGCCACCTGCTCGGCGCGGCGGGCGGCGTGGAGGCCGTGTACAGCATTTTGGCGATACATGACGGCAAAATCCCGCCGACCATCAACATTTTTGAACAAGACGTTGAAGCCGGCTGCGATTTGGACTACTGCGCCAACGAAGCGCGCGACGCGGAAATCGACATCGCCATCTCCAACTCCTTCGGCTTCGGCGGCACCAACGGCACGCTGGTGTTCAAACGCTTCAAAGGCTGATTCCGCAAAGCTGCCGCCGACATCGAAATGCCGTCTGAAACCGTTTCAGACGGCATTTTCAAAACACCCCTCCCGTTACCGGCACTTCGCGGCACACAAGGCAGCCTTATAATACGCAGGCAAACCCAAGCCCTGCCGGATTGCGGGACGAAACCCTGCCGTAGCAGACCGTATTTCCAATCATATATTCAAGGTATCCGCCTTATGAAAATCGTCTTTATCACCACAGTCGCATCCAGCATTTACGGTTTCCGCGCCCCCGTCATTAAAAAATTAATCGGCAAAAACCATCAGGTGTATGCCTTTGTATCGGAGTTTTCCGATAATGAATTGGATATTATCAGGGAAATGGGGGTTACACCCGTTACCTACCGTTCAAACCGCAGCGGGCTGAACCCGTTTTCCGATATAAAATCCACCTTCCTCATCTTTAAAGAACTCAAAAAAATATCGCCGGATTTGGTTTTCCCTTATTTCGCAAAACCCGTGATTTTCGGCACTTTTGCCGCAAAACTGGCAGGCGTGCCCAGAATCGTCGGGATGCTGGAAGGTTTGGGATTCGCATTTACCCCGCAGCCGGAAGGCATACCGTTAAAAACAAAAATCATAAAGGGGATTTTGATTGCCTTATACCGCATTGCCCTGCCGATGTTGGAAAGCCTGATTGTATTAAACCCCGACGACAAAGACGAACTGACGGACAAATACGGCATCAAAATAAAAAACATCCATATTTTGGGCGGAATCGGTCTGGATTTGCGGCAATATCCTTATTCCGAGGCGGATATTCCCGATGAAAAAGAACCCGTAAAATTTCTCTTTATCGGCAGATTTCTGAAAGAAAAAGGGATTGATGATTTTATTCGGGCGGCGGAACAGGTTAAGGACAAATACCCCGATACAGTTTTTACCGCTTTGGGCGCAATCGACAAATCACGCGGGGGGGGGG
>NZ_CAUIZY010000009.1:0-74702 GCF_962747855.1 Neisseria blantyrii | reverse complement strand
CCTTCCTCCCCCTCCTCTGACTGGTGCGCCTTTGTGAATATGCCGTCTGAAACTTGGGGCTTCAGACGGCATCTGTTGGCTCTTCTTATCTTTTCAGAATGATTTCCAATACGAACTTGCTGCCCATATAGGCAATCATAAGGCTGACAAATCCGATGATGGTCCACACGGCGGCTTTTTTGCCGCGCCATGCGGTCATGCTGTGCTTGAGCAGCAGTCCGCCGTAAATCAGCCATGACAATATGCCGAATACGGTTTTATGGGTAAAGGTCATGGGTTTGCCGAATACGGCTTCGGCAAAAAATGTTCCGCTGACGACGGAATAGGTCAGCAGGATGAAACCTGCCCACATAGCCTGGAACATGAGTTTTTCCAAACTGAGCAGCGACGGCAGGAATCCTGCGAGCTTGGAGAAGTTCCTGCGGTGCAGGCTCCGATTCAGCAGCAGGGTCAAAACGGACAATAATGTTGCGATGCCGAACAGCCCGTATGCGAGCAGCGAAGTTCCGATATGCAGCATAAAGGGAAGGTCGGTAATTTCATATCCCGAGAATTTTCCAGGAAAAACCAAACCTGACAGCAGCATCAGTGCGGCGCAAGGATACAGCAGCAACTGCACTCCGCGCAGCGGATAAAAGAAGCTGCCGGCAAAATAAATAAACAGCATCATCCAAACAATCAGGCTGCCGGAATACCCAAAGCCCATAATGATGATTTTGTCTTGAATGACCGGCATAAGTAGTGCCGCGCCGTGGACGGTCAATGCCGCGCCCAAAACCGGCAATTCCGTCTTCCACGGGTAATCCCGGCCGCGCCCCTGCTGTTGGCAGTGCCATGCAAATGCACCCAATCCTGCGTAAACCGCCGTCAAAAAGATGAAAACTGTCGGCATGGTGGACTTTCTCTATCTATACTGTTGCGCCGTATGCGGCCGCTTATGAAATATTGGAACTTTTAACGTTGGAATTGTAAAATCCCCGTTTCGGGCAAGCCTTGACGGATTTGCCGATATGCTGTCCGGCACACAAGCCGCATCAAATTATTTTGATTTTATTTTAACAAAGAATGCCCCTGATAGGGCAAGCTATTCTTATTCAGACCAAGGACCAGTATGTTAGACAATTTAACCGGCCGCTTCAGCAATGTCTTCAAAAACATCCGGGGGCAGGCCAAACTGACCGAAGACAATATTAAAGAAGCCTTGCGCGAAGTCCGCCTCGCCCTGCTTGAGGCGGATGTTGCCCTGCCTGTCGTCAAAGAGTTCGTCAACAACGTCAAAGAAAAGGCCCTCGGTCAGGAAGTGGCGGGCAGCCTGACGCCGGATCAGGCATTTATCGGCGTGGTAAACAAAGCCCTGACCGAACTGATGGGCAGGGAAAACAAAACGCTGGATTTGTCGGTTGCGCCGCCTGCCATCGTTTTGATGGCCGGTTTGCAGGGTGCCGGTAAGACAACAACCGTCGGCAAACTCGCCCGCCTGCTGAAAAACGATCAGAAGAAAAAGGTTTTGGTAGTATCTGCCGACGTTTACCGCCCTGCCGCGATTGAACAACTGCGTCTGTTGGCCGAACAGGTCGGCGTGGACTTTTTCCCATCCGATACCAACCAAAAACCGGTTGAGATTGCAACTGCCGCCGTCGATTACGCCAAAAAACATTTTTACGATGTCTTGATGGTCGATACCGCCGGTCGTTTGGCAATCGATGAAGAGATGATGAACGAAATCAAAGCGCTTCATGCGGCGGTCAATCCGGTGGAAACTTTGTTCGTTATCGATGCGATGCTGGGTCAGGATGCTGTGAACACTGCTCAGGCATTTAATGAAGCCCTGCCGCTGACCGGTGTCGTATTAACCAAGATGGACGGCGACTCGCGCGGCGGCGCAGCTTTGTCCGTGCGCCACGTAACCGGCAAACCGATTAAATTTATCGGTGTCGGCGAAAAAATCAACGGCCTCGAACCTTTCCACCCCGACCGTCTTGCCAGCCGTATCCTCGGTATGGGCGACGTATTGACCCTGATTGAAGACGTTCAAAAAGGTATTGATGAAGAAGCCGCCGCCAAAATGGCGAAAAAGCTGCAAAAAGGCAGAGGCTTCGACCTCAATGATTTTAAAGAACAAATCCAGCAAATGCGCAATATGGGCGGCTTGGAAAACCTGATGTCGAAAATGCCGGGTGAACTGGGTCAAATATCGAAACAAATCCCCGAAGGTACGGCTGAAAAAGCGATGGGCAAAGTCGAAGCCATCATCAACTCGATGACCCCCAAAGAACGCGCCAACCCCGCCCTACTCAAAGCCAGCCGCAAACGCCGTATTGCGATGGGTGCGGGCACGACGGTACAGGAAGTGAACAAATTGCTCAAACAGTTTGAACAAATGCAGCAGATGATGAAGATGTTCAGTGGGAAAGGCTTAGGCAACCTGATGCGTATGGCGAAGGGGATGAGGGGGATGAAAGGAATGTTCCCGGGTTTGTAAGGTTTGAAAATGGATGCCGTCTGAACCGATTTTCAGACGGCATCTTGTCTGCTACCATATCCACGCGCCATCTTGCATCATTTTGAAACAGGGCGGCGCGCCTTTTCTTAACTTTCCGAATAGCCGAACTGCCTGCCCGTGCGACAATCCCGCACCGGCAAAATCAGCCGGTTGTTCAAAAAAAGCCCCACGGTCGGGGCAGTATGCGGGGAAGTGCCTTGTGCCTGCCCCACTTTCTTAAACCATAAAGGAAACATTATGAACCGTCGTCAATTTTTGGGCAGCGCCGCTGCCGTCTCTCTGGCTTCCGCCGCCTCTTTCGCGCGTGCGCACGGACACGCCGACCACCATCATCACCACGATATGCAGCCTGCCGCCGCATCCGCCTACACCGCCGTCCGCCAAACTGCCGCACACTGTCTGGATGCCGGACAGGTTTGCCTGACCCACTGCCTGTCCCTGCTCACTCAGGGCGACACGTCTATGTCCGACTGCGCGGTTGCCGTGCGCCAGATGCTTGCCTTATGCGGCGCGGTGCACGACCTTGCCGCACAAAATTCCCCTCTGACACGCGACGCGGCAAAAGTGTGCCTCGAAGCGTGCAAACAATGTTCCAAAGCCTGTAAAGAACACGCCGCCCACCATGCGGAATGCAAAGCATGTTACGAGTCCTGCCTCGACTGTATCAAAGAATGCGAAAAACTCGCCGCCTGATACTGAAAAATGCCGTCTGAACCCTGTTCAGACGGCATTTTTTTGACCGCGAAATTATGCGCCGAACACTTTCAAACGTTCTGCAACGGGTTCAAAGGTCTTTTCACCTGCCGCCCCTTCAATACCGCCGATAACCATTTGCGCGCGCAACAGCCAGTTTTCGGGGATATTCCACGCTTTGGCAATCGCCGCATCGGGCAAGGGATTGTAATGTTGCAGGTTTGCACCTACACCGACCGTGGCAAGCGTCGTCCAGACGGCATACTGCACCATCGCGTTTGCCTGGTCCGCCCAAACGGGAAAGTTGGCGGCATAAGCAGGGAACTGCTCCTGCAAACCTTTGACGACATTTTGATCTTCATAAAACAAAACAGTTGCCGCACCCGCCTTAAACAGCTTCAGTTTTTGCGCGGTCGGTTCAAACCTGTCGGCAGGCACGGCGGCACGCAGCGCGTCTTCAACAAATTGCCACACCTTATCATGCTCTTCGCCAAACAGCACGACCACGCGGGCAGATTGGGAATTAAACGAAGAAGGTGTGTGCAAAACAGCATGTTCGACGATTTGGACGATTTCATCTTTGCCGACGGGCAGATTTTTATTTAACGAATAAATGGAACGGCGGCTTTCCGCAGCCTGTTGCAGAGATTGACGGCTCATTTCTTTTCCTCAAAAACATTCAACAAAATACATTTAGGCAGTCCGGTTCAGGCTTTGCGCTTGAAAAACAGCTTGTCCAGCGACCACTCGCCGCCGCCCGCCGCCGCGATATAGAGGAATACGAAGCAGAACAGCACTGCGGACTCGCCGCCGTTGGCAATCGGGAACAAAGCATTTCCGGAAGCGTGCGCCATAAAATAGGCAACCGCCATCTGGCCGGACAAAACAAACGCGGCAGGGCGCGTAAACAGGCCCAACACCAGCAAAATGCCGCCGACAATTTCCAAAATACCGGCAAGCAGCATCAGCCCGCCGGGCGAACCGCTGCCCATTTCAATAGGGAAGGCGAAGAATTTCGACGTACCGTGCAACAAAAACAGGTAGGCGGTTACGATACGCAAAACAGAAAGCAGAACAGGTTGGATACGGTTGCAGCAATTGGACATAAAAGCTCCTTCGGTATTTATCTTCATTTCAGGCGGCAGAGTATAGATGTTTCCCCTTTTCAAATATATACTGCTTTTATTGATACAACTTTTCCACACAAGAAAATATGGACACCCTGTTCAGCCTCAAAGTTTTCCGCCAAGTCGTCCAAAGCGGCGGCTTCACCCGCGCCGCCGACGCGCTCGGCATCTCCACCGCAATGGCAAGCAAACACGTCAGCCACTTGGAAAACACCGTCCAAGCCAAACTCCTGCACCGCAACAGCCGCAACCTTAGCCTGACCGAAGCCGGGGAAGAATACTACCGGCAATGCAGTTACGCGCTCGACACGCTCGACGATGCCGCGCAAAAAGCCGCCGGAGGGACGGAAAAACCGCAGGGTCTGCTGCGCGTAACGATGCCGCTGTGGTTTGCCGGCAGCCTGATATGCAACTGGCTGGCAGAATACCGCGAACGTTATCCCGAAGTAACATTAGAACTGATTTTGGACAATCGCCACGTCGATTTGATTGCCGAAGGCGTGGATTTGGCGTTGCGCGTTTCCCGAACCCTGTCCCCTTCGCTCATCGCGCGCCCGCTGGCAGAAATCGAATTTGCCCTGTTTGCCTCGCCTGACTTCCTGATGCGCAACGGCGTACCGGAAACACCGGAAGAAGTGATGAGGCTGCCCGCCGTCCTGCCGACCTACACCAACCGGCAGAAACTCGACCTCACCCGCAAATCGGACGGCAAAAAATACCGGCTTGAACTGACCCCCGTCATCCGTACCGACAACACGCTGATGATGCGCGAAATGATTAAGGCGGGCGCGTGCATCGGTTATCAGCCGCTTTGGGCGGCGGAACACGATTTGCGCTGCGGCACGCTGGTGAGGCTGCTGCCCGGATACGCCGTCCCGACCGACCGCCTGAATGCCGTTTATGCGGACAGGGCATTCTTAAGCGCGAAAGTCCGCAGCTTCATCGATTTTCTGAACGAAAAAATCGCCAGCAGGAAAGGCTGCCGAAATGCCGTCTGAACACACCGCCACTGTTGCACACGCTATGTATACGCTCGTCTGGTTCCGACAAAACCTCCGTATCCGCGACAACGCCGCCTTATGCGCCGCCGTTGCCGAAGGTTTGCCCATTATCGGTATTTGGATTGACGATGCCGAAACAGACAACCCTCGCCGCGCCGCATTCTACCGCCAATCAGCCGCCGAACTTGCCCAAGGGCTTGCAGGACGCGTCATTCCGTTCTACACGGCGGCATCGCCTGCCGAGCTCGTCCGGCTCGCCGTCCGCCTCAATATCCGCGCCGTCATCGCCGACGAATCCCATACTTTTGCCGACAAACTCGCCGACAACGCCCTTTGGCACGAATTGGACAAACACGGCATCGCGTTAACCTTCGTCAACGACCGTTCCGTTTTCGACCAAACCGACCTGACACCAGACAACGGTACGGCACACACCGATTTCAACCGCTACCGCGAAGTATGGCTCGACCGCTTTTCCAAGCAGCCCCCCGCCGGTCCGGACCTATTCGCGGCATACCGCCAACCCTTCCCCGAAAACCTTTCCGCCCCGCAGCCTGCCGCGTTTTCAGACGGCATCTTCCTGCCGCAAAACGGCGGCGAAACGGCGGCTTGGCGGCAGTGGCGGCGGTTTCTCGAACAGGCGGATTCCTACTCCGTTTTAAAGGATTTCCCCTCACGCAAAAACACTTCGCTGATGGGCGCGTATTTGAGTGCCGGCTGTATCTCGCCGCGCCTGCTCGCGTGGGAAAGCCTCGAACGCCGTCTGAACGCATGGACGGACAACATCATCCGCCGCGATTTTTTCCTTCAACTTGCCTTGCAGCACACGGATGACGACCCTTCAGACGGCAATCCTGAACACACCCTGCGCCTGACGCTTTGGCAGCAGGGCCAGACCGGCATTCCGATTATCGATGCCTCTATGCGCTGTTTGCACAAAACCGGCAGCCTCCACCCCGCCCTGAGACGCTTGAGCGCGGATTTTTTCTGCCACGTTTTAAACCTCCCCCGCCGCGAAGGCGAGATATGGTTTGCCCGGCAGCTGACTGATTTCGATGCAGCAATCAACCAAGGCAACTGGCGGCTTGCCGCCTCACGGCACACCTACCCCGACATTGCCGCCGCCGCACACAAGACCGACCCCGACGGCACCTTTGTCAGACGGCATATCCCCGAGCTTGCCCACCTGCCGGCGGCAGTCATCCATACCCCGTGGCGCGCCGCCGGCAGCATCGACACCCACGGCTATCCCGCCCATCCTGTCGCCGGTATTCCCTAAGCGGCACGGCAACCTAAAACAAATGCCGTCTGAACTTCCGTTTCAGACGGCATTGTGTCCGAATGACTCAATATCTTCCGTTTTTTTCACTTTCAATAATCAGGTATGCCCAAATCACTGCCACCCAAGCCGACACCGTTCCCATCGCCAGCAAAAAATGCTGCCAATCCGTCATCGGCGGTACAGGGCAACGGCCGCATTCGATTTCCGCGCCGCCCAACAACCGGTACAGCAGCATATCCGCAATCCAAAGCAACAACGGGTATTTCAAACGCCGCAACCAAAAAACCAACCACGTCCGCACGATTCACCTCACCCCCATTCCGACAACGATATTGTACCGCTTCCGTGCAATGTTAAAATAACCTCACTTCTACCGCCGTACAAAACGCCATGCTCACCGATTTAGAAAAAAATGCCATCCGCGACCATTACCAAAATATCGGCAAAAACCTGCCCGGTTTCCGTCCGCGTGCTTCGCAGCGGGAAATGATTGCGGCGGTTGCCAACGCTTTTTCACGGACGTTGACGCGCGAAGAAGGTGGCGAGCCACCCAAGCGCGAGGGCGAGAGCATTGCCGTAATCGAAGGCCCGACCGGCGTGGGCAAATCGCTTGCCTACCTGCTTGCGGGCGGCATTATGGCGCAGACGCGCGGCAAGCGGCTGATTGTGAGCAGCGCGACGGTTGCCTTGCAGGAGCAGTTGGTTGACCGTGATTTGCCGTTTCTGGTTGAAAAAAGCGGTTTGGAGCTGACCTTTGCACTTGCCAAAGGGCGCGGCCGCTATCTTTGCCCTTACAAACTCTATCAACTGACGCAAAGCAACGCCCAGCAAAACCTGCTCGGCTTTGAAGCCCCTGCCGTCTTGTGGGACAGCAAACCCAAGCCCGAAGAATTGAAGCTGCTGCGCGACATCGCCGACGAATTTTCCGCCCGACGGTTCAATGGCGACCGCGACACTTGGCCGGAAAAAATCGATGACGTGGTTTGGCTCAAAGTGACCAACGACCGCCACGGCTGCCTGAAAGCCGCCTGTCCCAACCGTCCGGAATGCCCGTTTTACCTGGCACGCGATGTCTTGGAAACCGTCGATGTCGTTGTTGCCAACCACGATCTTCTGCTTGCCGACATCAGCATGGGCGGCGGCGTGATTCTGCCTGCACCCGAAAACAGTTTCTATTGCATAGACGAAGCGCACCACCTGCCCAAAAAAGCCCTCAGCCGTTTTGCCGCCGAACATTCATGGAATATTGCCGTTTGGACGCTGGAAAAACTGCCGCAGCTTACCGGCAAAATTGCCGCGCTGACCGATAAAGCCGAACTTGCCAACCTTGCCGACGAAGCCGCCGCATCCTTGCTCGACAGCCTGCACGAATGGCAGTTCCATTTGGCGGAAGAGCCGTCTTTAAGTATGGGGCCGTCTGAAAACGACAGACGAACCAACAGCGAACCGACTTGGCTGTGGGAAGACGGCAAAATCCCCGAAGGCCTGGAAACCACCGTTTCCAATACGGCCATTGCTGCACGTAGCCTGCTCAAACACGTTGTCGGGCTGAACGATGCGCTTTCTGCCGCACGCCGCGAAAAAGAACAGGACGGCGCGCTCCTCGACCGCCTGACCAGCGAGTTCGGCCTTTTTATCGCCCGTATCGAACAAATCAGCGCGGTTTGGGATTTGCTCTCCACCGTTCCCCTCGAGGGCGAAGAGCCGCTGGCAAAATGGATAACCCGCCGCGCCGACGACAAAAACGACTACATTTTCAACGCCAGCCCCATCAGCAGCGCGTCCCACCTTGCCAACAGCCTGTGGCGGCGCGCGGCAGGCGCGGTGTTGACCTCCGCCACCCTGCAATCCTTGGGCAACTTTAACCTGATGTTGCGCCAAACCGGGCTGCAATGGCTGCCCGAAACCACCACCCTCGCCCTCAAAAGCCCCTTTGACTTTGAAAAACAGGGCGAACTCTACATCCCCCCCATATACGCCAGCCCCAAAGACCCCGAAGCCCACACCGCCGCCATCATCGAATGGCTGCCCAAGCTTATTTCGCCCACCGAAGCCATCGGCACACTCGTCCTGTTTTCCTCGCGCAAACAAATGCAGGATGTCGCCCTGCGTCTGCCCGGAGACTACCTGCCGCTCTTGCTCGTACAAGGCGAATTACCCAAAGCCGTCCTCCTGCAAAAACACCACCAGGCCATAGAAGACGGCAAAGCCAGCATCATCTTCGGACTCGACAGCTTTGCCGAAGGACTCGACCTGCCCGGCACCGCCTGCGTGCAAGTCATCATCGCCAAACTCCCCTTCGCCATGCCCGACAACCCCATCGAAAAAACCCAAAACCGCTGGATAGAACAGCGCGGCGGCAACCCTTTTATTGAAATCACCGTCCCCGAAGCCGGCATCAAACTCATCCAGGCTGTCGGCCGCCTCATCCGCACCGAACAAGACTACGGCCGCGTAACCATCCTCGACAACCGCATCAAAACACAGCGGTACGGTCAACAATTATTGGCCGGCCTGCCGCCGTTTAAAAGGATAGGGTAAACCTACCGCCCTGCCCGCAACAGAAAGGAAAAATCATGAACTTCACCCGGCTGCTCAACCAAGTCTTAAGCACGGTTCAAAAAAAAGGCACCACATTCTCCGACAGCCCGCTCAATTCATTCGGCGGAGGCGCGCTGGTTGCCGGTGTCGCCTCCATGCTGCTGAACGGTAAAAACCGCAAAACCATCACCAAAATCGGTTCGACCGCCGCTTTGGGCTACCTTGCCTACCGGGGCTATCAGATGTGGCAGCAAAACAAAGGGCGGGCAACCGTAACACAAAGCGATTTCCAACCTGCCGGAGAAACTGAAGAAACATACAGCCGCACCGTATTGCGCACCATGATAGCCGCCGCCGCTTCAGACGGCATGATAGACGAAGCCGAACGCCGGACTATCGGACAGGAAAGCGGCACAGACCCCGAAACTGCCGCATGGCTCGCCGCCGAATACCGCCTGCCCGCAAGCATCGAAGACATCGCCGCCGCCGTCGGCAACGATGAGGCACTGGCGGCGGAAGCCTATCTGGCGGCAAGACTGGTATGTGCCGATTTGTCGCGGAAAGAAACCGTCTTCCTCGCCCGTCTGTCGCAGGCTTTGAAACTGGATGACAATCTGGTGGAGAGTTTGGAAAGGCAATTGGGAATTTAATGACACAGCCGGAGAGGGAAAGTCATCAAAAAACGGTTATTCCCGACCCCGGCCTCAAAACGGCAAAATATAGTGGATTAAATTCAAACCAGTACAGCGTTGCCTCGCCTTGCCGTACTATTTGTACTGTCTGCGGCTTCGTCGCCTTGTCCTGATTTTATTAATCCACTATAAAAGCCGCCGCCCCGAAGGGCAAACCCGCCAAAGGCGATATCCGACAAGAAGGCAGGCTACTGCAATGCGCCGCCGTGTGAATGCTTGAGCAAGCTTTCGTGTTTGTGAAATTCCCGCCCCATATAATAAGAACCGAAATAGGTCAGGTGGTCTTGGTCGCCGTAAAGATAGCGGCCGTGTATTTCGACCGTGTTTTTGGGCAGGTATTTTTGTGCGTCCACCCAATGCACATTGGGAATATCTTTAATCAAATCAAAAACCGCCTGATTGCTCTTGCCGATGTCGCCCATAGCCTGAATGGGGCGGAGGTATTGGTTTGCGGCAAATCTTTTCAATTTTTCCTCCCTCAGGGGCGAACGGCTGATTGATGTGTTGTTTGCAAAAACATAGACGGGTTTGACGGCGGCAATCCTCTTGACGGTTTCCCTGAATCGGGCTTGGAACCCGGGTATCAGGAAAGATTGCGCTTCAAATCTCGGCACGGGCTGTCCGCCCATCCTCAAATCATAGAATTGGGCAATGAAGACGGCTTCGGCTTTTTCAACTTCATCCCGGTATTTTCGGCACAACGGGTTGTCTGCCAGCTTCTCATCCACCCAAACCAAACACTCCGGATCGAGGGACAAGATTTTGGCTTTCCACCCTTCCCGGCTGCCGACATAATCCAGAAAACCCCGCAGGTGTCCGGCGTGCGAATCGCCGAGGGTCAGGACGGTTTCCGGGAAATGATTTTCCGCAGCAAGGGGCGCGCCGGGCAGCGGGCGGAGGTGTTCCTGTTTCAATATCCCCCTCGCGTACAGGTTATAGCCGACCAGTATCAGGGACGGGGCGAGATAAAGGCAGAAAAATGCCTTTTTAAAGGTCATCTTCCGTTTTCTAAGCGGCTGTTCAATCAAATAATAGCTTAACAGGGAAAATCCGACCGTCAACGCGGCAACCGCCGATACGGCAGGCAGTCCGAGCTGTTTGTCGCCTGTAATGTAATGGGCGAAGGCAATAAAAATCCAATGGTACAGGTATAGGGAATAAGAGATTTTGCCGACAAATACGATGGGGCTTGCCGACAGGATGCGGGTCGGAAGCGTCCCGTATTGCATACTCCGGATAAGCAGCGCCGTCAGCAGGCAGGGAAGAAGCAAGGTAATTCCCGGGATAAACGGATTATGTTTGTCAATCACGAACAGGCAGGCAAGCAATGCGCCGAAGCAGAGTAATGAAAGCAACTGCCGTTTTCCGCTTACTGTTTGCTGTCTGCCGTTTTGCGTTTGCCCGTAAACCGCCAACAGGGAACCTGCCAACAGCTCGGGAAACCTCAGTGTCGAAAGGTAATAAGTATTGGGTTGGTTGAGAATATCGGTATAAAACCCGCTTGGCAAAAACGATGAGGCAGTCAAAATCAGGAACAGGATGATGCTGATGTGGCGCAACGCCCGTAGCGATTTGGTTTTTTTACAGCAAAATACCAGCAAAAGGGGATACAGGAGGTAATACTGTTCCTCTACCGCCAAAGACCAGATATGCAGTACGGGGTTCTCGTCGGCACTCAAATCGAAATACCCCTGCTGAAACCCCAAATAAATATTGGACAAGAAAACCGCAGAAAGCTCCACGGTTTTCCGCATTTGGTTGAAATCTTCGTAAAGGAAGATTTGGGAGGCAATCACCGAAGCCAGCGACACGGCCGCAATAAAGGCAGGGTAAATCCGCTTAATCCTTCGGGTATAAAAATCCCGAAAAGAAAAAGAACCGTCCCGTATTTCGGCAAGAATGATGCCGGTAATGAGGAATCCCGAGATGACAAAGAAAATGTCCACCCCCAGGAATCCTCCGGGCAGCCAGCGGTTATTCAGGTGGAAAATAATGACGGATAGCACGGCGACGGCCCGTAATCCGTCAATTTCCGGCCTGTATCGGACAGCTTGCATAAATATCGCCCCCGTATGTCCCGTTATCTTAAAAATGCCGTCTGAACGCGCGTTCAGACGGCATCGGTTTCAATAAACGCTCAAATCCGTTTCGCCAACGCTTCAGCCTTGCCCACATACAGTGCGGGGGTCAGCTCAAGCAATTTGGCTTTGGCTTCGGCGGGGATTTCCAGCAATCCGATAAAGCCTTTCAGCACTTCGGGCGTGATGCCACCTTTGCCGCGCGTCAGGTCTTTCAGTTTTTCGTAAGGATTGGCAACACCGTGGCGGCGCATTACGGTTTGAATCGGCTCGGCGAGCAGCTCCCAAGTGGCATCCAAATCGGCGGCAAGGGCGGCAGGGTTCGGCTCGAGCTTGTTCAGGCCGCGCAGGTGGGCGGCGAAACCCAACACGGCATAGCCCACGCCCACGCCCATATTGCGCAGGACGGTACTGTCGGTCAGGTCGCGCTGCCAGCGGGAAATCGGCAGTTTTTCCGCCAAAAAGCCCAATACAGCGTTGGCCATACCGAGGTTGCCTTCGGAGTTTTCAAAGTCGATGGGGTTGACTTTGTGCGGCATGGTGGAAGAGCCGACTTCGCCCGCTTTGACTTTTTGTTTGAAGTAACCCAGTGAAATATAACCCCAAACATCGCGGTTGAAGTCGATCAGAATCGTGTTGACACGGCTGAGGGTTTGGAAAAACTCCGCCATATAGTCGTGCGGCTCGATTTGGATGGTGTAGGGGTTGAAGGTCAGGCCGAGGCTGATTTCGACGAAGTTGCGGCAATGGGTTTCCCAATCGATGTCGGGATAGGCGACCATATGGGCATTGTAGTTGCCGACCGCGCCGTTGATTTTGCCGAGGAACTCTTGCGCTTGCAGGTTTTTGAACTGGCGTTGCAGGCGGTACACGACATTGGCGGTTTCTTTGCCCAAAGTGGTCGGCGTGGCAGGCTGGCCGTGGGTGCGGCTCATCATCGGGACGGCGGCAAGATCGTGCGCCATAGCGGTGAGTTTGCTGATAATTTCGGCAAGTTTGGGCAGCAAAACAGTCTCACGCGCTTCTTGCAGCATCAAAGCGTGGGACAGGTTGTTGATGTCTTCACTGGTGCAGGCAAAGTGGATGAATTCGCTGGCAGCAGCCACTTCAGGCACGCCGGAGAAGCGTTCTTTAAGCCAATATTCGATGGCTTTGACGTCGTGATTGGTGGTCGCCTCAATGGCTTTGACGGCGGCGGCATCTTCAAGCGAGAAGTTTTCAATCACCGTGTCGATTTCGGCAAGCGTAAAATCGCTGAAAGCAGGAACTTCTGCAATCTTCGGCTCGGCGGCGAGGGCTTTGAGCCAGTTTAATTCGACTTTGACGCGCGCCTTCATCAGGCCGTACTCTGAAAAAATCGGGCGCAATGCTTCAACGGATTGGGCATAACGACCGTCTAAAGGGGAAAGCGAGGCGATGGGGTTGATCATATCGGCATCCTGTTCGGAAAAGACATCAAGAAATGTTAAATTGTTTGCAATTATACATGATTTTGCAGGGCATCATGCCGTCTGAAGCCCGTTTTCCAACAGATACGCAACGATTTCATCTTCATCGTCCGATATGGCAAACAAAGAGGCTGCCCCTTCGGAAATCAGACCGCGCGCCAAAAGCTGAGCGTTTATCCACTCCGCCAGACCCGACCAAAATGCCTTCCCGACCAAAACGACCGGACGCGGCGGCACTTTGCCCGTCTGCACCAAGGTCAGGATTTCAAACAATTCGTCCAGCGTCCCGAAGCCGCCCGGCATCACGACATATGCTTGGGAATGGCTGAAAAACGCCGCCTTGCGTTCGGCAAAACGGGAAAACCGCAAGGCGATGTCCTGATACGGATTCGGCTTCTGCTCGTGCGGCAGGACAATGTTCAGCCCCACCGAAACCGATTTTCCGGCAAACGCGCCCTTGTTTGCCGCCTCCATAATCCCCGGCCCGCCGCCCGAAATGACAGCAATGCCCAAATCCGACAGCCGCCTTGCCAGACGGCAGGCAAACGCATAATCCGCATGATTCTGCGGCGTGCGCGCGCTGCCGAAGATACTGACTGCCGGAAACACGCCCGCCAATGCTTCTTCCGCCTGCCGCCGTTCCGCTTCGTAACGCGCCTGTTCCGGCACGCGGTTTACATTCTCCATTCCGTCCTCCGTTCAAAAACGGCGATTGTACCCCGTCAAAAACGTATAGTGGATTAAATTTAAATCAGGACAAGGCGACGAAGCCGCAGACAGTACAAATAGTACGGCAAGGCGAGGCAACGCCGTACTGGTTTAAATTTAATCCACTATAACGCAAACACCGCAAAGACGCGCCAACCCTCCCCCAACCTTTTTCAGACGGCATTTTCGGTAATCTGCTAAAATCGCCCGCTTGAGTTTCCACAGAAAAATCCGAAAAATGAATATTTTTTACGAAGAGTCCGGCCAATTCAAAGTCGCCGCCGCCGTCCAAAAAAACGATGCCACCTACCAAGTCGATACCCAACACGGCAAACGCACCAAAGTGAAGGCAAACAATGTCTTTGCCGAATTTGACGGCGATATGGCGGCGTTTTTGGAAAACGCGCAGGCGCAGGCGGCGGATATCGACACCGATTTATTGTGGGAAGTATGCGGCGAAGAAGAATTTTCCGCCGAGGCGATTGCCGAAGAATATTACGGCCATGCGCCGACCAAAACCGAGCTGGCGGCGACCTTGATTGCGCTTTACGCCGCGCCGATGTATTTCTACAAAAAAGCAAAAGGCGTGTTCAAAGCCGCACCCGAAGAAACCTTAAAACAGGCACTTGCCGCCATCGAACGCAAAAAACAGCAAGACGCGCAAATCGACGCTTGGGCGGAAGCCTTGAAACGCGGCGAGATGCCGTCTGAAATCGCGGCGGATTTGAAAACCATCCTGCACGCGCCCGACAAGCAATCATTGACCTACAAAGCCTTTACCAAAGCCGCCGACGCGCTGAAAACCTCCGCCTACGAATTGGCGAAAAAAACGGGCGGCATTACGTCCATCCCCCAATATCTGCAAGACGGGTTTGAAATCAAATATTTCCCCAAAGGAACAGGTTTCCCCGACCTTCCGCTTCCCGAAATGCCCGACTTGCCCAAGTCTGACGTTACCGCCTTTTCCATCGACGACGAATCGACCACCGAAGTGGACGATGCCTTGAGCCTGACCGATTTGGGCAACGGCACGAAGCGCGTCGGCATCCACATTGCCGCGCCGTCGCTTGCCGTTAAACCGGGCGACAAGATGGAAAAAAACATCATGGAACGCTTAAGCACGGTCTATTTCCCCGGCGGCAAAATCACCATGCTGCCCGAAAACTGGATAGCCGCGTTCAGCCTTGATGCGGGCGCGTACCGTCCTGCCGTCAGCATTTATTTTGATGTGGACAGCGAGTTCAACACCGGCGAACCGACCTGCAAAATCGAAGCCGTCAGCATCGCCGAAAACCTACGCATCCAAACCATCGAGCCGCATTTCAACGCCGAAACCGGCTTGGACGAAGCGGGCGAAATGATGTTCGCCCACCATCAAGACCTGATTTGGTTCTATCAATTCGCCATCGCCCTGCAAAAAGCGCGTGGCAAATACGAACCCGACCGCGCGCCGCAATACGATTACAGCATTGAATTGGATGAGGAAGGCAACGTATCCATCGTCCGCCGCGAACGCGGTTCTCCCATCGATACGCTGGTCAGCGAGATGATGATTCTTGCCAACAGCACTTGGGCGCAAATGCTGGACGAAAACGAGCTGCCCGGCCTTTTCCGCGTCCAACCGGCAGGCAAAGTGCGCATGAGCACCAAATCCGAGCCGCACATCGGCATGGGCGTGCAGCATTACGGCTGGTTTACCTCGCCGCTGCGCCGCGCCGCCGACTACATCAACCAAAAGCAGCTGATCAGCCTGATAGACGACTCTGCCGAGCCGCTGTATCAAAACAGCGATGCCGAGCTTTTCGCCGCGCTGCGCGACTTCGATGCCGCCTATACAGCCTACGCCGATTTCCAACGCCAAATGGAGGCCTACTGGAGCCTCGTCTATCTGCAACAGCAAGGCACGAGCGAGCTGACGACCACCATCCTCAAAGAAGACCTCGTCCGCATCGAAGGTCTGCCGCTGGTAACGCGCGCGACCGGTATTCCGTTTGACGCGCTGCCCAAATCACAGGCATTGTTCAAAATCACTGAATTGGATGCCGAGAAGCAGTTTGTCTCGCTTAACTACATCAAGGCAGTCGCACCCGCGGGTACAACGGCAGGCAATGCCGTCTGAACCCCGATACGGCAAACTCCCACAAAAACAGAAACCCAAATCTCATCATTCCCACAGTCGGGAATCCGATTTTTTGGGTTTCCGTTGTTTTTGCGTTTCAGTGAACTTCCAAACCGCCATTCCCGATAAATACCCGCAATCTAAAATCCCGTCATTCCTACGCAGATGGGAATCCAGGTTTGTCCGCATGGAAACTTATGCGCCGTCATTCCCGCGCAGGCGGGAATCCAGACCCTTCGGCTTCAGTTTTTTGGTTTCAGGCAACTTCTGAATCATCGTTCCCACGCAGGTGGGAATCTAGGTCTGTCCGCACGGGAACTTATGCGCCGTCATTCCCGCGCAGGCGGGAATCCAGACCCTTCGGCACAGAAACTTATCGGATAAAACGGTTTCTTTAGATTCTACGTCCTAGATTCCCGCCTGTGCGGGAATGACGGCATAGAGGTTTCCGTTTTCCCGATAAATGACCACAACCCAAAATCCCGTCATTCTCGTAAAAGCGAGAATCCGGTTCGTTCGGTTTCGTTTTTTTTGAGTTTCGTGTAACTTCTGAATCGTCATTCCCGCGAAAGCGGGAATCCAGACCTTTAAACTCCAGCCATTCCCGATAAATTCCTGTTACTTTTCGTTTCTAGATTCCCACTTTCGCGGGAATGACGATGGAAAGATTGTTGTTGTGTCGGATAACGCTGTGATTTTGAATGACCGGACTCCCGACTGCGCGGAAATAACGGCGGAGAGATGATTATGATTTCGGATAACGCCGTGGTTTTGAAATTTTGAATTTTGGAATGACAAGATAGGTATTGCCTATTTCCGTCATATCTGCCGATTTCGTGCGTCAAAATGCCGTCTGAAGCCTGTTTCAGGTTTCAGACGGCATTGCCTGCACGCTTACCGTTTAATAAGCGTATGTTTTACCGCTAAATATTTAGAGGCACTTACCATTCGAAATTGACACCGGCGTGATAAGCCACACCGCCGCTGGGTGCAAAGGCAAATCCTGCTTTTGTTGCAAATTTTTCGTTGTAACGGTAACCGACACCGACGGCAAATGCGGATTGCGACCGATAACCGCCCACAGCGGCGGTAACGTTTGCCTTGCCGACAGAGTAGGGTTGGAATAAACCGCTTAACGCGGCTTGTGCCGCCAAACCGCGTTTCAGTTTTTTGTTTTCAGCATCTGCCGTTTTTCCGTCATTCGTCGCAACAACCGCAGTCTCATCAGAATTCGTCGCTGCAAGCGAGTAGCTAGAAACTACCCCCCCGCGATTACCAGCAGGGAAAGCACTGACGGTGCCAATAATTTTTTCATCATTAAAATTCCTATGGTTAGTATGATACAAAGCGTGAAATTACGATTAATCCGCCATTTTCCAACTTATGCGGAAATATGCTTCCCAACCGTAAGCCTGCATTGTAAAACAATAACATTCAATTACTGAATAATTTTCGCAGATTCAAGGAAAAAATCCTGATTCCTTACTTCTGCCTTCTTTATTTCATCATTCCCCGGCAGGCGCGGATTTGGTTTTTGCGTTTCAGTTGCTTTTAGGCTTCAGGCAACTTTTAAATCGTCATTCCTGATAAATACCCGCAATCTAAAATCCCGTCATTCCTGCGCAGATGGGAATCTAGGTTTGTCCTCACCGAAACCGATATGCCGTCATTCCCGCGAAGGCGGGAATCCAGACCCTTCGGCACAGAAACTTATCGGATAAAACGGTTTCTTTAGATTCTACGTCCTAGATTCCCGCCTTCGCGGGAATGACGAATGACGGTGTAAAAGTAACTCGAAATCCAAAAAGCCATACCGCCCGAATTTTTGCCCGATCAGTATGGCTTTTTGCTTCAAACCGTTTCAGCGGATGTCGATGTACGCGCCGGAATGCAGGTCGCGCAACAGGCTGACGGTTGCCTGTTCTGCCTTCTGCTGGAAAATATATTGCCGTACGGAATTGCGGACGCGTTCCTGAGGCGTGCCCGCCTCGCGTACTTCGTTCAGCTTGATGATGTGCCAGCCGAACTGGGTGCGTATGGGCGCGCTGACTTGGCCGGGTTTGAGGCTGCGGACGGCTTCTTCAAAGGCGGGAACCATTACGCCGTCGGCAAACCAGCCCAAATCGCCGCCGTTGCCTGCGCTCGCGTCTTGCGAATATTGGCGCGCCAGGCTGGAAAAGTCTGCACCGCTGCGTGCCTCTCCGTAGATTTTGCGGATGGTGCTTTCTGCGCCGACAGCGGCGTTTTCGCTGTCGGCCTTAATCAGGATGTGTTGGGCGCGGTATTGGCGCATCGGCTCGCCTTCGGGCAGGGTAACGCCCTGTTTCTGCGCCTGTTCGATAAAGCGGTCGACCTCTGCCTCGCTTACCCGGCTGTTCTGCATTACTGCCTGCTGGCGGACTTTTTCGGCAATAATGCTGTCGGCAAGTTCGCGGCGTTGTTCGGCAGACAGGTTCTTAAGCGCGGGGTTTTGCGCGGCGACGGCGGCAATTTCTGCCTCGCCCGCCTGAATGTTGCGGCGTTTGCCCGCCTGTACGATCAGTGATTGGTTGACCAGCTGCATCAGTACTTGTTCGGTCAATGCCGTATCGCTGATTTGTACGCCTTTGGGCAGGTTTGCCTTGGCATCGGCAACAGCCTGTGCCAGCCTGCGGCGTGTGATGACTTCGTTGTCGGCAACGGCGGCGATGCCGTCTGAAAAGTGTATACCGCCTTCCTGTTGGGCGGCTTCTTGGCGTGCCGTCTCCGCCGGCTTGGCGGCAGGTGCGGGTTTTGCCGCACGGGGTGCCGCTTGGCTGTAGGACGCGCTCAGCAGTGCGGCGGCTATCATCAGGGTTTTTATCTTCATCGATATTTCCTTATCGGTTGGATTCCGCACTTGGGTTCGCGGAATCGGGGTTGTTCGTCGGACGGCAGGTTCGTTGGAACAGGACGGGGATTCGGTCTGTTTACGGCTGCGTTTTGCGCCTGCCTGAAAGGTCCAGATTCGGGATATAGCCGGGTACGGCAATGTCCATCGCACCTTTGGGAACCCTGCCGATATTGCTCAAGTCTTTTAATTGCAGGGTAAGGAAGACAGCGTTTTTGTAGGTGTTCTCTCCGGTAACGTAACGTTGCGCATACATGCCGGCACTCCAGCAGCCGCAACTGCTCCGATATTCGGCACCCGCCAGCATTTCTATCGGTTTTTTGGCTTCAAAACCGTAGTTGTAGCGGGCGACGGCCGACAGGTTGCGCGTCAGCGGCCATTGTGCGGACAGGTCGAGCTGGCTGAGTTTGTCGTAAAAATAGGAACCGTCGGACTTCAGGTAGATTTTTTCGTTGCGCCCGTATTTGTAGCGGGCGTTCAACACTTTGCCCTGTGCGGGACGGTAGCTTGCACCGACGGCGTAGTTCTCGGCGCGTTTGTCGTTTTGGTTGTAGTGGATGCTGCTGTCGAGGATGAAGCGGCTGCCGATGCTGCCGGAGGCAAATGCCACCCAGTCGGAACGGTTGCGCGGATTTTTGCCGACGCTGCCGTCAAGCATCACCGCATCATCCTTGAAATAGAATTTCTGACCGATGCCGGCGCGGAAACGCTCTTCCCCCGTCACACCGTCCAAAATACGGCTTTGTACGGCGGCGGAAAGGCTGTTTGCGGCATTGATCCTGTCGTTGCCGTAATAGAGGTTTTCACGGAAGAGCTGCCCGTAGCCGAAGCTGCTTTCCGACGAATCGAAATTGGGCAGGTCGTTTTGGGATTTGGCAGGAATATAGTTGTAGAACAGGCGCGGCTCGAGGGTTTGCAGGACTTCTCCGCCGAACAGCCGCGTATTCCGCTCGAAGGTTGCGCCGCTGTCGATATTGACAATGGGCAGCACGCGGCTGACGCGGCGCGGCTCTTTGCCGTCGAAGCGGTTAAGGCTGTAGTAGGTGGCGTGCAGCCCGAGCTTGGGCCGGATATAACCCCAGCTGCTGCCGAACTCCCATTTGACGCCGGGATACACGACCAGGCGGCTGCCGTCTTGGCGGCTGTCGTGGCTGAAGCGGGTAAATTGTGCGGACACGCCGATTTGCGCCCTGCCTGCGTTTTTATGCCAATCGGCAGAAAGGCGTGGCATCAGAGCATACGGTTTGTCTTTGTAGCCGTTTTGGTTTGCCAGCGTCTGGTATTTTTGTGCCGACAATCCGACGTTCAAAATGCCACCAGCCGCCCTGCCGCCATAATCCAGCCATACGCGGCGGTTGAGGTTGACGTTGCCGGCGATTTCTTCGCTGCCGTAAAAGTCGCGGTAGTAGCCGCTGTCGGAGACTTGGTTGAAATCGACACCCGCCTGAAGCGTGTCGGAAATGTCGTGCCGGTGCTGCCATTTTGCCTGATAGCGGTTGTTCCTGCCGCTTTTCTTATCGTGCGGCAGCCAGGCTAGGTCGGCCTGTCCGCTGTAATCGGGACGCAGGTAACGGATTTGTCCGTCAAACGTCGCGCCGCGTTCGCCGATAATGCCAGGGGCAAAGGTGGCATCGAAGTTGGGGGCAAGGTTGAAATAATAGGGAACGGAAAGGGAAACGCCGTCCGAACCGGCGGACAGTGAGGGAACAAGCAGGCCGCTTTTGCGGTTGCCGTCAAGCGGGAAGTCCGCCCAAGGCGTATAGAAAAGGGGAACGCCGCCGAACACGAAGGCGGCGTGTTTGGCAACGCCTATGCCTTTTTCCCGATCGGCTTCGACAGAGGCTGCCTTGACATACCAGCCGGCATCGCCGGCGGAACAGGTGTTGAATTGGGTTTCCGTCAGTTTGTAATGCCCTTCGCCCAACATTTCGGCGGTGCGGCTGACGCTTTGCAGCCGCCGTCCGCCTTGTTCGGTTTCCATGCGGACGTTGTGTGCTTCGCCGGTCTGCTGCTCGAGATTGTAGGTCAGGGTTTCGCCCCGAATCAGCGTACCGTCCTGTTGGAGGGCGAAACGGTCGCCTACGGTAACGGTGTCGCCCGACTGGTCGTAATCCGCCCAATCGGTATTGAGGACTGCGCCGTCCCGTTCGATGATAACGCTTCCTTCCGCGCGTACCTTGACCTGCGACTGCCCTTCCATCCTGTCGGCAACAATGCGCGTATAATCTTCGGGGATGAATGCTTCGCCGCTGCCTTGGACGGCAGCTTCGGTTCTCTCGGGGCTGCCGCTTTCGTTACTGCAAAACAGGCAGGTCGAACCGAGGCTCAGGCCGACAGGCTGCATGGGTTCGGACACGCTCCGAACGCTTCCTCCGGCGGTCTGATTGTCCGTTTCCTCCGCCGCAACGGCATCGGCGGCGGCGCAATGCGTGCCGAAGCAGAAGCCCAATGCCAGCACCAGTGGTTTGAGTGAAAATAAACGAGCCAAAATTGCCCCTCAGGTCGGTTTGCCAGTTAGAATAGCGTTTATTGTAACCTGAAATGCTTTAGTACTGTTATGCAACGACAAATCGAACTGAAAAATTGGCTTCAGACCGTCTATCCCGACCGCAGTTTCGAACTGGCCTTTGCGGCGGCGGATGCTGATTTCCGCCGCTATTTCCGTGCAACGTTTTCAGACGGCAGCAGTGTCGTCTGCATGGATGCGCCGCCCGACAAGATGAGTGTCGCGCCTTATTTGAAGGTGCAGAAACTGTTTGACATGGTCAATGTGCCGCAGATATTGCACGCGGACACGGATTTGGGGTTTGTGGTATTGAACGACTTGGGCAATACGACGTTTTTAACCGCGATGCTTCAGGAGCAGGGCGAAGCGGCACACAAAGCCCTGTTGCTGGAGGCCATCGGCGAGCTGGTCGAATTGCAGAAGGCAAGCCGTGAAGGGGTTTTGCCCGAATATGACCGTGAAACGATGCTGCGCGAAATCAACCTGTTCCCGGAATGGTTTGTCGCAAAAGAATTGGGGCGAGAATTAACATTCAAGCAACGCCAACTTTGGCAGCAAACCGTTGATACACTGCTGCCGCCCCTGTTGGTGCAGCCCAAAGTCTATGTACACCGCGACTTTATTGTCCGCAACCTGATGCTGACGCGCGGCAGGCCGGGCGTTTTAGACTTCCAAGACGCGCTTTACGGCCCGATTTCCTACGATTTGGTGTCGCTGTTGCGCGATGCCTTTATCGAATGGGAAGAAGAATTTGTCTTGGACTTGGTTATCCGCTACTGGGAAAAGGCGCGGGCTGCCGGCTTGCCCGTCCCCGAAGCGTTTGACGAGTTTTACCGCTGGTTCGAATGGATGGGCGTGCAGCGGCACTTGAAGGTTGCAGGCATCTTCGCACGCCTGTACTACCGCGACGGCAAAGACAAATACCGTCCGGAAATCCCGCGTTTCTTAAACTATCTGCGCCGCGTATCGCGCCGTTATGCCGAACTCGCCCCGCTCTACGCGCTCTTGGTCGAACTGGTCGGCGATGAAGAACTGGAAACGGGCTTTACGTTCTAAGAAACAGCCCTCCGAACGCTTGAAACTAAAAATGCAGTCTGAACCTGAAATCGGGTTCAGACTGCATTTTTCAGATAGGCTTACTGCGCGGCTTTTTGTTCTTCGCGTACTTTGTCCGCCAAAAGGTCGATGGTGTTCATACCGGATTCCCAGTCGGCAAATTCGACTTTATATTTGCCGCCGACGATAACCGTGGGCGTACCGTCGATTTGGAAGGTTTCAGTCAGCTCCTGCATTTTGTCGGCGCGCGCCTGGCTTTCGGGAGATTCGTAGGCGGCAAGGACTTTTTTGCCGTCAAAGGCGGTTTGTTCACCCAGCCATTTTTTGAGGACTTCCGGCTCTTGCAGCTTAATTTTCTGATTAACCATCGCATCGAAAATATGGCTGTTCGCCACATCTTTGCTTTCGGCGGCAGCCATATCGACGGCGGCGGCAAGGCGTGCCAGCGGCAGCATTTCTTTCTGCCAGACGACGTGCTCGGTACGCAGGTACATATCGTCTTTAAAAGACTTGGCGTGTTTGCTCAAAACAGGTTCGAGGTGGGCGCAGTGCGGGCAGAAATAGCCGAAAAACTCAAGGACTTCAACCTTGCCTGCCTGCTGTTGGGGAATCGGGTTGGAAAGGACAGTATAGTTTTGCCCTTCGACCAGCCCTGCCGGGGCGGCGGCTGCCGAAGCGGCAGGCGCGCTGTCGGCGGGGACGCTGGTTTGGACTTTGCTGTCGCACGCGGCAAGGGCGAACAGGGCGGCAACGCCGAGGGCAAGGTGTCTGGATTTCATACAGCTCTCCGTGATGTTGGAAATAAATCGGATATTGGTATTTTATTGTATTTTCGCGTGTTGATACAGTTTGCCTCCGGAAAAGGAAGCTTTCGTATCGGGAAACCGGCTCGGACGACATGAAACCCGATGCCGTCTGAAGCGGTTTCTGTCGTACAATACGCGCCGTTGCCCCAAACGGGTACGACTGTTGAGGAACAATGATGAATATGCTTGGAGCTTTGGCAAAAGTCGGCAGCCTGACGATGGTGTCGCGCGTTTTGGGATTTGTGCGCGATACAGTCATTGCGCGCGCATTCGGCGCAGGCATGGCGACGGATGCGTTTTTTGTCGCGTTCAAACTGCCCAACCTGCTGCGCCGCGTGTTTGCGGAAGGGGCGTTTGCCCAAGCGTTTGTGCCGATTTTGGCGGAATATAAGGAAACGCGTTCGAAAGAGGCGACGGAGGCTTTTATCCGCCATGTGGCGGGGATGCTGTCGTTTGTGCTGGTCATCGTTACCGCGCTGGGCATACTTGCCGCGCCTTGGGTGATTTATGTTTCCGCACCCGGTTTTGCCAAAGATGCCGACAAATTTCAGCTCTCCATCGATTTGCTGCGGATTACGTTCCCCTATATCTTATTGATTTCACTTTCCTCTTTTGTCGGCTCAGTACTCAATTCCTATCATAAATTCAGCATTCCGGCGTTTACGCCCACGTTTCTGAACGTGTCGTTTATCGTATTCGCGCTGTTTTTCGTGCCGTATTTCGATCCTCCCGTTACCGCACTGGCATGGGCGGTTTTTGTCGGCGGCATTTTGCAACTCGGCTTCCAACTGCCCTGGCTGGCGAAACTGGGTTTTTTGAAACTGCCCAAACTGAATTTCAAAGATGCGGCGGTCAACCGCGTGATGAAACAGATGGCGCCTGCGATTTTGGGCGTGAGCGTGGCGCAGATTTCTTTGGTGATTAACACGATTTTCGCGTCTTATCTGCAATCGGGCAGCGTTTCATGGATGTATTACGCCGACCGCATGATGGAGCTGCCCAGCGGCGTGCTGGGGGCGGCGCTCGGTACGATTTTGCTGCCGACTTTGTCCAAACACGCAGCAAACCAAGATACGGAACAGTTTTCCGCCCTGCTCGACTGGGGTTTGCGCCTGTGCATGCTGCTGACGCTGCCGGCGGCGGTTGGACTGGCGGTGTTGTCGTTCCCGCTGGTGGCAACCTTGTTTATGTACCGAGAATTCACGCTGTTTGACGCGCAGATGACGCAACACGCGCTGATTGCCTATTCTTTCGGTTTAATCGGTTTGATCATGATTAAAGTGTTGGCACCCGGCTTCTATGCGCGGCAAAACATCAAAACGCCCGTCAAAATCGCCATCTTCACGCTCATCTGCACGCAGTTGATGAACCTTGCCTTTATCGGCCCACTGAAACACGTCGGACTTTCGCTTGCCATCGGTCTGGGCGCGTGCATCAATGCCGGATTGTTGTTCTTCCTGTTACGCAAACACGGTATTTACCGGCCCGGCAAGGGTTGGGCGGCGTTCTTGGCAAAAATGCTGCTCTCGCTCGCCGTGATGGGAGGCGGCCTGTATGCCGCCCAAATCTGGCTGCCGTTCGACTGGGTACACGCCGGCGGAATGCAAAAGGCCGCCCGGCTCTTCATCCTAATTGTCATCGGAGGCTGTCTGTATTTCGCATCACTGGCGGCACTGGGCTTCCGTCCGCGCCATTTCAAACGGGTGGAAAGCTGACCGATGCCGATATCCTTTTTCGGAAAACGCTTTTTCCGCGCCTATATTCGGACGCGCATCCCCCGCGTCCGCATCGGCCGGACGGGCTGCCGCATCATCAATGCCGTCTGAAAACAAGAAAACCGATACCTTATGATTTTGACACCGCCGGACACGCCCTTTTTCCTCCGCAACGGCAATGCCGACACGCTGGCCGCCAAATTCCTGCAACGCCCCGCACCCACATACCGCCGCGAGCTGCTTCCCGACAGCACGGGTAAAACCAAAGTCGCCTACGACTTTTCAGACGGCATTTCGCCCGATGCGCCGCTGGTCGTGCTGTTTCACGGTTTGGAGGGCGGCAGTGGCAGCCATTACGCGGTCGAACTGATGCTCGCGGTACGCAATCGCGGTTGGAACGGCGTAGTCGTCCATTTCCGCAGCTGCGGCGGCGTAGCGAACACCGCCCCGGTGTTCTACCACTTGGGCGATACCGCCGAAATCGCCTTTACTTTGGACACGCTCGCCGCGCGTTACCGTGAAATATACGCCGTCGGCGTATCGCTGGGCGGCAACGCGCTGGCAAAATATTTGGGCGAACGGGGCGAAAACGCGCTGCCGCACGCCTCGGCCGCCGTATCCGCCCCCGTCGATGCAGAGGCGGCAGGCAGACGCTTCGACAGCGGCATCACGCGGCTGCTCTACACGCGCTACTTCCTCCGCACCCTGATACCCAAAGCACGGTCGCTCCAAGGTTTTCAGACGGCATTTGCCGCAGGGTGCAAAACACTGGGCGAGTTTGACGACCATTTCACCGCACCGCTGCACGGCTTTGCCGATCGGCACGACTACTACCGCCAAACTTCCTGCAAACCGCTGCTCAAACACGTTGCCAAACCGCTGCTGCTGCTCAATGCCGTCAATGACCCCTTCCTGCCGCCCGAAGCACTGCCGACACCGGACGAAGTGTCCGAAGCCGTTACCCTGTTCCAACCTGCACACGGTGGGCACGCCGGCTTTGTCAGCAGCACCGGTGGCAGGCTGCACCTGCAATGGCTGCCGCAGACCGTCCTGTCCTATTTCGACAGCTTCCGCACAAACAGGCGTTAACGGTTTGATGCTAATATTCCCCCTTTCCCCAGACGAATACGGAACACGATATGACCGACATCCTCAATAAAATCCTTGCCACCAAAGCACAGGAAGTTGCCGCTCAAAAAGCCGCCGTTTCCCCCGAACACATCCGCGCACTTGCCGCAGAAGCCGCGCCCGTCCGCAGCTTCATCGATTCGATACGCGGCAAACACCGCCTAAACCTGCCCGCCGTCATTGCCGAAATCAAAAAGGCAAGCCCGAGCAAAGGGTTAATCCGTCCGGACTTCCGACCGGCCGAGATTGCACGCGCCTATGAAAACGCCGGAGCGGCGTGTTTGTCCGTACTGACCGACAAACCCTATTTCCAAGGTTCGCCCAAATACCTCAAACAGGCGCGCGAAGCCGTATCGCTGCCCGTGCTGCGCAAAGACTTCATCATCGACGAATACCAGGTTTATCAGGCGCGCGCATGGGGGGCGGATGCCGTCCTGCTGATTGCCGCAGCACTGGAACAGGAACAATTGGAACGCTTTGAAGCGGTGGCGCACGAATTGGGCATGACCGTCCTGCTCGAACTGCACGATGAAACCGAATTGGAAAAATGCCGCAACCTGACCACGCCGTTGTGGGGCGTAAACAACCGCAACCTGCGGACTTTTGAAGTCTCCCTCGACCAAACCCTGTCGCTGCTGCCCGCGCTGGAAGGCAAAACCGTCGTTACCGAAAGCGGCATTACGGGTAAGGCGGATGTGGAATTTATGCGGGCGCGCGGCGTGCACACCTTCCTGATCGGCGAAACGTTCATGCGTGCCGGCGATATTGAGGCGGAAGTGGGCAAACTCTTCTAAATCCCGATTTCAGACGGCATATTGCCGCCGACCGACCAACACCCTTACAAAGCACGGAACCATCATGCACCGACCGACCGCCAAACAGATTCTGCACGAAGTATTCGGCTATCCCGAATTTCGCGGCAGGCAGGAGGCTGTCATCAATACTTTGGCAGGCGGCGGCAGTTTGACGGTGCTGATGCCGACGGGCGGCGGCAAGTCTTTGTGTTACCAGATTCCCGCGCTGATGCGCGAAGGCGTGGCGGTTGTCGTATCGCCGCTGATTGCGCTGATGAACGACCAAGTGGCAAACCTGCACGCCGCCGGCATCGAAGCGGCGGCAGTCAACAGCGGCACATCGGCAGACGGGGCGCGCGATATTGCCGACCGGCTCGCCCAAGGCCGTCTGAAACTGCTTTATGTCGCGCCGGAACGCTTGGTTACCGACCGCTTTTTGCGTTTTCTCGACCAACAAACCGTCAGCCTGTTTGCCATTGATGAGGCGCATTGCGTCAGCCAATGGGGACACGATTTCCGCCCCGAATACCGACAGCTCGGCATGCTTGCCGAACGCTATCCGAACGTCCCGCGCATCGCCCTGACCGCCACCGCTGATGCCGCCACGCGCGCCGACATCAAGCATTATCTGCACTTGGACAATGCGCCCGAATTTATTTCCAGCTTTGACCGCCCGAATATTTATTATCAGGTTATCGAAAAAAACAACGGCAAAAAGCAACTGCTTGAATTTATCCGCAAAGAAATGATGGGGCAAAGCGGCATTGTGTACTGCCTAAGCCGCAAAAAGGTTGAAGATGTGGCGCAGTTTTTGCGTGAAAACGGATTAAACGCGATTCCGTATCATGCCGGTTTGAGCATGGACGTACGCGAGGAAAACCAACGCCGCTTTACGCATGAAGACAATATTATCGTGGTGGCGACCGTGGCGTTCGGCATGGGCATAGACAAACCTGACGTGCGCTTTGTCGCCCATCTCGATATGCCCCAAAGTGTCGAACATTTCTATCAGGAATCGGGACGCGCCGGACGGGACGGACTGCCTGCCGTGAGCTGGCTGTGTTACGGTTTGAACGATTGGGTGTTGCTGCGCGAACGGATTGCCGAAGGCAACAGCGACGATGTGCAAAAGCAAATCGAAATGCAAAAACTCGATGCCATGCTTTCCGTCTGCGAAACCGCCGCTTGCCGCCGCGTGTTGCTGCTCAAACATTTCGGCGAAGAATCCGAACCCTGCGGCCATTGCGACAACTGCCTGCATCCGCCTGTACGGTTTGACGGCACGGTGTTGGTGCAAAAATTACTCAGCTGCGTGTACCGCGCCGGACAACGTTTTGCCGCCGGTTACATCACCAACCTTTTGCGCGGCAAAAGCGACGATTGGATACGCGGCAACCGGCACGAGCAACTGTCCACATTCGGCATCGGTGCGGAGTTGTCCGACAAAGAATGGCGCAGCGTCATCCGCCAGTGCATCAGCCTCGGCTATCTCACCGTCAACATTACCCGATATCAGGCATTGCAACTGACCGAAGCCGCCAAAAAAGTCCTCAAAGGCGAAACCGAAGTGATGCTGCGCCCGCTCAAGCGCGACAAGCCCGCCGTCCGCACCCTCAAAGACAACTGGCTGCGTACCGAACGCGAAGAACGCCTGTGGCAGGCATTGCGCGTTTGGCGTATGAAACAGGCAGAAGCCGAAGGCATCCCCGCCTATATGATTTTCGGCGACAAAACCCTGCGCGACCTTGTCGAAAAAATGCCGCAAGACCTCAACGGGCTGCACGACATCTACGGTTTGGGCGAAGCCAAAATCGACCGTTTCGGACACGGCATCCTCAAAGTCTGCCAAAACGCTGCCGACTTTAGCCACGATGCCGTCATCCGCCCGCAAACCGAACGCGAACAACAACTGCGTCAAAAACTCGAAGCCTGGCGGTATAAACAGGCAAGGGCGGAAAACTGCGCCCTGCATGCCGTCCTCTCCGACGAAAGCCTTGCCAATATGCTTGCCGATACGCCCGAAACCGAAACCGACCTCGAAGGCGTGCACGGCTTGGGCAGCGTACGCGCCGCCAAATACGGACGGGACATCCTCACCGTCTGCCGTCCGTTTTCAGACGGCATCGATGAAACCGCCAAACGCAAACGCCGCCTGATGCGCGCCCTGATCCAATGGTGCAACGAAACGGCAAAACACGAACAGTCCGAACCCTACCGCATTCTCAGCAAAGCCGCCCTGCGCGCCATTGCCGCCAAACAGCCGGAAGGTTTGGCGGAGCTTGCCGCCGTATACGGCGTAGGCGAAGAAAAAGCCGCACGTTACGGTGCGGCGGTGTTGGCGGTGTTGGAACGGGATGCCGTCTGAGGCCCGTTACCAAGTTTCAGACGGCATTGCCTCTATTTAAAAATTCCTGTTTTTATCAAATATTTCAAACAGTTTTTCCTTGTCGGCACAAGACCCCTCCGGTATCAGGTTCAATATCGTTTCCAACGCCTCGGCAATATCTTCCCGTTCTACCGTGTCAATAAAGAGTTTTTTGTCCATTTTGTTGAAACCTCCGGTATAGGCTTTGACCGCCTCTGCCAGCTCCTCTCCTATGTTTTCAGGCGGATTGCCGAGCAGTTTGACCACGCCGGCACGGGTTTTCCGGTACAGCTCCGCCGCTTTTTTGGCATGGCTTTTCGGAATATGCTCCGCACCGTCCCAATCACGGAAGGGGTTATCGAAATTTTGCGCCAGCCATTCGGGTTTTCGGGCTTTTTCTATCCACAGGTCCAGCCCGTCTTCCTTCCGTTTCTTATAAAGTTTCTTCACTGCCTTCGCCGCCTCTTCGGGCAGGCTGCTCATCCACAGCCTGTGCAGCTTCGGCAGCCGGTCGGGATGCGGGATGTCGTCCGCGCCGAAACCGAACAAATCTACGGTAGTGAACACTTCCAAATCCTCAAATCCCGATACGGCGGAAAAATTGGCGATATTGCCCGGTTTGCCCCACAGCCGTATGGTTTTGAGCTTAGGATACGTTTCCGACAGGTTTTGCATATCAAAATCGGCAATGCCCATGACGTTGACGGCGGTCAGGTTTTCCAAACCCTGCACTTCAGGAACGCTTTTACCCACTTCCAAAATCAGACCCGCGCCCTTTTCGGCGGTATAGACCTTGCAGTTTTCCTTGATTTCGCCTTTCAGGTTCAGGCTGTCCAAGCCTTCGTTCAGATAAAGCGATTCCACGCCGGTCATATCGACAGAAAGGTCGGTTATGCGCGTATTGCTGAAATCCAGCACGGTCTGACCGTGGTTTTCCAGACACAATCGGGTGATAAACGGATATTCCTCCAGATATTCATATAGATTTTTATGCCATTTGGTCAGAAACAGCGAAGACAGGCAGGGAAACGCCTTCAGTTCCATCGCGTCTTCAAAATCGTCCCAAACATCGCTCAAATTCTGTTTGGATATGCCGTATTCCCGTCCGGCAAACATCACGGTCTTTTTGCTTTTGGCGGCTTTTTTGAATGCCTTTCTCTGTTTTTCGGGTATCTGCTGCCATCTCAACTGACGGTACACGTCGTAGCCGTCGCCCCAAAAAGAGGCATACCGCTGCGTGTCTTCGCCGACCAGCGGCGCGGTATTCCCAACCCGTACATATCCCGTCGGCACGACGGCACTTGCCTTATACATGTGCAGACCGCGTTCCCAATACATAAAGTCTTTGTAGAGCGGTTTCAAATCCGCCAGCTCCGCCGACCCAAGCGGTTTGTTGCCCTGCCAGTCCAAAGCCAGCAGGGTTGCATATGTTTTTTTACCGCCGTGTTCTTCAACTCGGGTAACCTGGCAGGCAGTGTACTGCTTCAGTCTGATGTTATAGACGCAATATACGTCTCCGGCATCGGCATACATCGGCATTTCCTTTATTTCTGTAGGTTTTCACAGACAGATGCCGTCTGAAACTTGGAAACGGCTTCAGACGGCATCTGCACATCATCTCTTCGGAAAAAACTGCACTACGTTCTCCCCCTGCGGCAGCATCAGTTTTTTCACGGCGTGTCCGTACACCGTTTCCAGCGTAATGCCCAAACCGCCTTCCCGTTCAAATATCGCCCCGACACACGAACGCGCGGCGTTTTCATCGTTCCACGCCATCGCCCGCCAAACGCCCAGCGTATCCATATCCGCCCAAAACGTTTCCGCCTTTTTGTAATCCAACACCAGCTTCGCCGTATCGGTAACGGGGTCGTAAAAGCCGTTTTCGGCGAGCATATCGCCCAAGTCGTGCATATCGGGAAACATCACGCTGCGGCTTTCAATGCCGTTTTCTTTCAGACGGCATTTCAGTTCCGCCAAGGTATCTCGCCCGAAGCAGGTGAAAAACAGCAGCCCGTCCGTCTTCAGCGCGCGCGCCCAATTTTGCAGCACGGGGACGATGCTTTCCGCCTCCGTCAAACCGAGGTTGGACCACAACATATCGGCACACGCTTCGGGCAGCGGCGCGGTCGGGGATTGGCAGTGTTGCACCACGCCCTTACCCGTAAACCTTTGCCAAAAACCGCCTTTGCGGGCGGCAGCCGCAGCCGCCAAAAAATCCGCACGGGAATCGTATTCTTCAAATACCGCCTGCGGATAGCGTTTCGCCAGCAGGCTGCGGCTGATGTCCGCATCCGCACCGGCAAGCAGGATATGCTTGGGCGCGTTGCGGACGAGTGTCAGGCGTTGGTCGGCATGTTCGGCGAGATGGCGGTGAACCTGCCAGCATTTGTCCTGCGGATTCATGTCAAACCCCTTCGACAAAGTCGCGGTACAGCGCGGCAAACGCTTCCGCATGGCTCAAAAACGGCGCATGCGCCGCCTTTTCCATTACAACCAGCCTGCTTCCTTTCAAATGCCGGTGCAGATACTCGCCCATACGCGGCGGCGTAATCGCGTCTTTGCCGCCGAACACCAGCAGTACCGGAACATCTATCTTGTCCAACAAATGCCGCGCATCCGCCCGCTCCGCCGCGTCCAAAGCTTCCTGCAAGGCTTGAGGCGTGCCGCAGCGCGCCAAATCGGGCAGGATTCTGCCTATGATTCCGTCCGCATCAGGCGTGTGCAAAAGCTGTAATTGTAGAAACTGTTTGATATGTTTGGCATAATCCGAACGGAACGCACCGACCATTTTGCCCAGTGCAGGCGCGGCAAGCCCTTCGGGATAATCTTCGTCAGCCGTCAGTCGGGCGAAACTCGCCGTCAGGCAGAGCGAACGGACTTTTCCGGGATGGCGGGCCGCCAGATACAGCGCAACCAATCCGCCGAGCGACCAGCCGAGAATGTCGGCGGGCGTATCGATTTGTGCGGCAACAGCGTCGGCAGCTGCCTCAATATCGAAGGGTTGCGCGAAGGGCGCGTCGCCGTGTCCGGGCAAATCGACGGCGGACACCGACCACGTTGCAGGCAGACGGGGCATTAGGTCGTCGAACACATGGCGGTTCGCCCCCCAACCGTGTATCAGGTAAACTTTTTTGACGGCATCAGGCATGGATTTTCTCTCTTGTTGGCGGCGCATCGCAGACGCGGCCGCAGTCAGACACTGCGTATTATGCCACGATTCATCAGACGTTTCAGACGGCATCTGCGCCAGCTGCAATACCGATTTGGCAAGTTTCCGCACCGACGCGGCAAACAGCTGCCCCCTGTGTTTCAGACACATCCAAGGCGGATCGGCGTGCGGCATTTGCCAAAAGAAACCGCCCGCATTCGACCGGATGTGGGCCTCGCTGCATTACGAACCACCCGTCAGCAACATGATACGTACGCTGAAACACTTGGCAGACTTGGGCATGATTCGCCCGTTGGCAAACCTGATGGTACAAAACCCGCCCGACTGGCTTGCAGACGAATGTTTCGATTTCGTCCTGCCCGTACCGCTGGGCAAAGAACGGCTGCTTCAACGCGGCTTCAATCAAAGCGAAAGTATCGTCGGGCTGCTGGCGCAACGCTACGGTTGGCGCACACTACCGCGGCATACCGTATTCCGACACCACCGCCCGCCGCAAAGCACGCTCAAAGGCAGCGAACGGCGGCGAAACATCAAAAACGCCTTTGAAATCCGCACACCGATACCGGAAAACTGTAATATTCTGTTAATCGACGATGTCTTTACCACCGGCGCGACACTGAACGAACTGGCGAAGATGCTGAAAAAATCGGGCGCGAACCGCATCTGCTGCTGGACGCTGGCACGCACGCCAATGAAAAAATAACTAAATTTTTTGACACCCCATCCGCCTTATGGCAAGGTTACGCGCCTATAAGTGATTGATATTTATGTTTACCATCGTTTTATACCAACCGGAAATCCCCCCGAACACGGGCAACATCATCCGCCTGTGCGCCAATACCGGCGCGGATTTGCACCTTGTCAAACCGCTCGGCTTCCCATTGGATTCCGCCAAAATGAAACGCGCCGGGCTCGACTACCACGAGTTCGCCAGCCTGACGGTGCACGAAAACTTCGACGGCTGCCTCAAGGCACTCGCAGGCAGGCGCATTTTCGCCCTGACCACCAAAGGCACGGCACGCCCCGATGAAACCGCGTTTCAAAAAGGCGACGTTTTATTGTTCGGACCGGAAACGCGCGGACTGCCTGCCGACATTCTCGACAGCCTGCCCGCCGCGCAAAAAATCCGCCTGCCCATGCAGCCCGGCAGCCGGAGTATGAACCTTTCCAATACCGTTGCCGTGATTCTCTTTGAAGCATGGCGGCAACACGGTTACTCAGGCGGCGTTTGAACGCAAGTTCATGCCGCCTGAAAACCTATCCGGACACGTTCCGAACCACTGTCCGCACTGTACGGCGGTTCGGAACGTATCCGGCGGGCATGATGCCCATTCGTCTTCAACTCAAGAACGGAACACGTTTTGACTTTAACCCGAAAAACCCTTTTCCTCCTCACGGCCGCATTCGGCATACATTCCTTTCAGACGGCATCCGCCGACGCAGTGGTCAAAGCAGAAAAACTGCACGCCTCCGCCAACCGCAGCTACAAAGTAGCCGGCAAACGCTACACGCCGATAAACCAAGTTGCCGCATTTACACAAACTGGCAACGCCTCATGGTATGGCGGCAGATTTCACGGCCGCAAAACTTCCGGCGGGGAACGATACGACATGAACGCCTTCACCGCCGCACACAAAACACTGCCCATTCCCAGCTACGTCCGCGTAACCAATACCCGTAACGGGAAAAGCGTCGTCGTCCGCATCAACGACCGCGGCCCCTTCCACAGCAACCGCATCATCGACGTATCTAAAGCGGCGGCCCAACAATTGGGCTTTGTCAGCCAAGGTACGGCACATGTCAAAATCGAACAGATTGTCCCGGGCAAATCCTCACCGACTGCCGAAAACAAAGACATCTTCATCGACTTGAAATCCTTCGGTACGGAACGCGAAGCACAGGCATATCTGAACCATGCCGCCCAAAACCTGGCTTCATCGGCATCAAACCCGAACCTATCGGTTGAAAAACGCCATTACGAATATGTCGTCAAAATGGGACCGTTTTCCTCGCAGGAACGTGCCGCCGAAGCCGAAGCTCAGGCACGCGGTATGATTCAGACGGCATTGACCGCCGGCTGATGTCCCGCCTTTACGTCCTTCAAACACCACCAGATACTTCGCAGGAGCAAAACATGAACTTCAAACGCCTTCTCTTGACCGCCGCTGCAACCGCACTGCTGGGTATTTCCGCCCCCGCACTCGCCCACCACGACGGACACGGCGATGACGACCATGGACACGCCGCACACCAACACAACAAACAAGACAAAATCATCAGCCGCGCCCAAGCCGAAAAAGCAGCGTTGGCGCGTGTCGGCGGCAAAATCACCGACATCGATCTCGAACACGACGACGGCCGTCCGCACTATGATGTCGAAATCGTCAAAAACGGACAGGAATACAAAGTCGTTGTCGATGCCCGTACCGGCCGCGTGATTTCCTCCCGCCGCGACGACTGAATTTGATACAATCCGTGCCGTCTGAAGCCCGAACCGGTTTCAGACGGCATTTTGCACCCGACACTTCAGGATTCGGCACACATGATCAGCAGACTGACCGGCAAACTGGTTGAAAAAAACCCTCCGCAAATCGTCATCGATGTCAACGGTGTCGGCTATGAGGCCGACGTATCCATGCAGACCTTCTACAACCTGCCGCCATTGGGCGAAACCGTACAGGTTTTCACCCAACTCGTCGTCCGTGAGGACGCACACCTGCTCTTCGGTTTTGCCACTGCGGAAGAACGCAAAACATTCCGCCAACTGATCAAGGTCGGCGGCATCGGTGCGAAAACGGCTTTGGGCATTTTATCGGCAATGACTGCCGACGAACTGGCGCGGGCGGTTGCCGAAGAAGATGTGAAACGCCTGTCTTCTGCTCCGGGAATCGGCAAAAAAACCGCCGAACGCATGGTTTTGGAACTGCGCGGCAAGCTGGTCGCGCATACGGTAACGGACGGGCTGTTTGCCGCTGCACCCGCCGCCGACGAAACGGAAGACATCGTCAGCACGCTGCTTGCGCTGGGTTACAGCGAACGCGAAGCAAAAGCGGCGGTCAAAGGCGTTCCGAAGGGGACGGACGTGGGCGAAGGCGTGCGCCTCGCCTTAAAAAACCTGCTGAAATAATGCCGTCTGAAGGCGGCGCGGCGTTTGCCCTGCCGAAACCCTGCGTTTCCGCCCCGCGCTGTCTTCCCGACGGCTTTTCCCGTAAAATGGCGTTATTGTCCTTCCTTTCAGACGGCATTGTGTTTGATGCCGTCTGAAACTGTTTTACCGAAATCGAAAACAATGTTGAACAAAATCTTTTCTTGGTTCGAATCCCGAATCGACCCCTATCCCGAAGCCGCCCCGAAAACGCCTGAAAAAGGGCTGTGGCGGTTTATCTGGAGCAACATCAGGGGCTTGCGCAAATGGATTGCCGTTTTGGCGGCATTTACCGCAGGCATCGGCATCATGGAAGCCCTGCTGTTTCAATTTATGGGCAAAGTCGTGGACTGGCTCGGCAAATACACGCCCGCGACCCTGTTTGCCGAAAAAGGCTGGGCGTTGACGACGATGGCGGCGATGATGGTGTTTTTCGCCCTCTGGACCTTCCTCGCGTCCAACGTGCGCCTGCAAACCCTACAAGGCGTGTTCCCCATGCGCCTGCGCTGGAACTTCCATCGCCTGATGCTGGGACAGAGCCTGGGCTTCTATCAGGACGAATTTGCAGGACGCGTGTCCGCCAAAGTCATGCAGACCGCACTGGCACTACGCGACGTGGTGATGACGGTTGCCGACATGGTCGTGTATGTGCTGGTGTATTTCATTACTTCCGGCGTGATTCTGATTTCGTTCGACGGCTGGCTGCTGCTGCCCTTTATCGGCTGGATGATTGGATTCGCCCTGATTATGCGTTTCCTGATTCCCAAGCTCGGCAAAACCGCCGCGCGTCAAGCGGATGCGCGCTCGCTGATGACCGGCCGCATTACCGACGCCTATTCCAACATCACCACCGTCAAACTTTTCTCCCACGGCGCGCGCGAAGCGGCCTACGCCAAGCAGTCGATGGAAGAATTTATGGTGACGGTACACGCCCAAATGCGTTTGGCAACGCTGCTGCACACCTGCAGCTTCATCGTCAACAGCTCGCTGACCGCCGGTACGACCGCGTTGGGCATCTGGCTTTGGTATCACGGGCAAGTCGGCGTCGGCGCGGTTGCCACCGCCACCGCGATGGCGTTGCGCGTCAACGGTTTGTCGCAATACATCATGTGGGAATCCGCCCGATTGTTTGAAAACATCGGCACCGTCGGCGACGGCATGGCAACCCTGTCCAAACCGCACACCATCCTCGACAAGCCCAAAGCCCTGCCGTTGAAAGTGTCGCAAGGCGAAATCAAGTTCGAACACGTCGATTTCTCCTACGAAGCAGGCAAACCGCTGCTCAACGGCTTCAACCTGACCATTCGCCCGGGCGAAAAAGTCGGCTTGATCGGACGCAGCGGCGCGGGCAAATCCACCATCGTCAACCTGCTTTTGCGCTTCTACGAACCGCAAAGCGGCACGATTTCGATCGACGGACAAACCGTGGACAGCGTGACCCAAGAAAGCCTGCGCGCCCAAATCGGTTTGGTCACGCAAGACACCTCGCTGCTGCACCGTTCCGTGCGCGACAACATCGTTTATGGCCGCCCCGATGCAACTGATGCCGAAATGATCTCCGCCGCCGAACGCGCCGAAGCCGCCGATTTCATCCCCAACCTTTCCGACGCCAAAGGACGGCGCGGCTATGACGCGCACGTCGGCGAACGCGGCGTGAAACTCTCCGGCGGTCAACGCCAGCGCATCGCCATCGCCCGCGTCATGCTCAAAGATGCGCCGATTCTGCTGCTCGATGAAGCCACCAGCGCGCTTGACTCCGAAGTCGAAGCCGCCATCCAAGAAAGCCTCGACAAAATGATGGACGGCAAAACCGTCATCGCCATCGCCCACCGCCTCTCCACCATCGCCGCGATGGACAGGCTCATCGTCTTGGACAAAGGCCGCATCATTGAAGAAGGCAGCCACACCGAGTTGCTCGAGAAACAAGGCCTGTATGCCAAACTTTGGGCGCACCAAAGTGGCGGCTTCTTGAGTGAACATGTCGAGTGGGAAAACAATTAAACGCTTGGAAAGAAGATAAAAGGCCGTCTGAAAAAAAACAATAATTTAGATCGTGCTTAATTTGATGTCATGAATTAAAATGGTCATGTAATTCAACGATAATTTACGCTAACTTTAGAAAGACAATATGAAACGATCTATCAAATATTTGAGTATGGCTGTATTTGCACTTGCAGCGAATGCATGGGCAGGAAGTGCGGAAGAAGAGTTGCTGAATGCATTTGTAAAATGTGATGCATCTATGTTTGATATCTTGAAAAACAAGCAGGAGCAATTGAGTAAATATGCTCCGATTGAGAAAGTAGGAAAGACTGCACGTTTTCAGTTAGGTAGTGCCGATGAAGATGGGAAAAGACAGGTTATCTTCAATAAACCGATAATAGTAAACGGCATACATTTTAGTAGTTTTTCGGCAGAATATTCGGAACTGCCGGTTAATGAGACGGGTAAAAATCCTGTCTTTTATTTCTGGGGGTTCGAGCTTAAAAAAGCTCAGGCTGCTGATGTGGTAGCAAAGTTCCCTCAATGGGGATTGAAACCGATGGGAGAGGATTTTGTGACTTCTCCGCAAATTATTATTAATAGTCATAAGTCTTTGCGTTGGCAGCCAAATATGCAAGCAACGTCTGGTTCGATACCTGCAAAAAATACAGTAGAAAAATCGCTGATATTGGAAGAGAGTGACGGTAAAACTTCTCTCATCTGTACTATTCAGGGTTATCCGAATGATAAACTGATTCGTCGTGAACGACTTGATCTAATCGGGGGAAAGTAAAATGAAAAAGTTAGCTGTTTTTTTAATGACAATTTGTTTACCAATCTCAGTATTTGCTGATAAGCCAAGATTTTTGCCAATGCTGGATGGTGCTCAGAGTCGTGTTTATGCAGATATGGAAAGTATCAAGAATCATCCTCACAACCCAAATTTGTTAGTATATGATGTGATAACTAATTTTGATGATACGAATAAAAATTTGGCAGGTACTTCCATGATAGAGAAGCACTATCTGGATTGTCTGAACAGGATTGATATTATGAATCCGGAGCCGGCAAAACTATACAGTCGTCATTTCGGGAAAGGGAAATTATTGCATGAGATCCCAATGGAATCTGAACGGTTTGAAATGAAAGAGATTTCGACGATGAGTATTCTATCTGCTACTGTGTGTAGTGTCGGCGGCCATGATTTTGGCGGTAATCCGAATGCTTTAGAAGATATGGGAAAAGCGTTGGATAAAATGGAGCAAAAGAAAGGTCGGAAAAGATAAATCTCAAGGCCGTCTGAAAACATTTTCAGACGGCCTTCCCGTTCCCCTACCCGTCAAAACCATGACCGATACCGCCCAAATCATCACCAGCTACGGCCGCCGCTACATCGTGCGTACGCCAGACGGCAAAACCTACGAAGCCAGCACGCGCAAAAAGCGGGTCGATTTCGCCTGCGGCGACCGCGTGCATATCCAAAACATTAACGCCGAACAGGCCGTCATCGAAGACTACCTGCCGCGCGAAAGCCTGCTCTACCGCCAAGACGCTTGGAAAACCAAACTTATCGCCGCCAACGTCAGCCAGCTCCTTATCGTTACCGCCGCCGTTCCCTCGCCCAGCGAAGCCCTGTTGCAACGCGCCCTCCTTGCCGCCGAAGCCGCGGGCATCCAAGCCGTCATCGTCCTGAACAAAGCCGACCTGCCCGAAACCGCCCTCTGGCGCGAAAAACTCAAATTCTACGAAACGCTCGGTTATCCCATCATCGAAACCCGCGCGCTAGAAAACGCCGACATCCTGCGCCCCGTCCTGCAAGGGCATAGCAACATCCTGCTCGGACAAAGCGGCATGGGTAAATCCACCCTGACCAACGCCCTCTTGGGCAACCAAACCGCCCGCACTGGCGACATTTCCACCGCGCTCGATTCCGGCAAACACACCACCACCCACGCCCAGCTTTACGATTTAAACGAAGAAACCCAATTAATCGACTCCCCGGGTTTGCAAGAATTCGGCCTGCACCACCTCGAAGCCGCCGACCTACTGCAATACTTCCCCGACCTGAGCCATCTCGTCGGGCAATGCCGCTTCCACAACTGCACCCACCGCGCCGAACCCGGCTGCGCCGTCAAAGCCGCCGCGCAAACCGGTAAAATTCGCACCGAACGGCTGACCTTCCTGCAACGTATTACCGACGATCTGCTCAAATAACCTCTTGCCGTTTGCAGGACAAAAACCATGCCGTCTGAAATCCTGCTGTTTCAGACGGCATCCGGTTTTCAGAAATGCTACAATTCCATTTTTACAGAAACTCCCGACACCATGAAGAAAATTACCCCGAAATCGTTTGAAGAGGCCCTGTCGCGCCTTGAATCACTGACCCAGTCCATGCAGGGGGAAATGCCCTTGGAAGACGCGCTTGCCGCCTATCAGGAAGGCAACGAACTGGTCAGATACTGCCAAACCAAGTTGGCCCAAGTCGAACAAAAACTACAGGTTTTAGACACAGATGGGCTGAAGGAGTTAAACCTTGAATCCGGCGAATGATTTGAAAGCGTGGCAACAGAGGGCGCAGGCGCAAACAGAGCTGCTGCTGGAACGGTTTTTGCCGTCTGAGGGGGAAATACCGCACACACTGCACGAAGCGATGCGTTATGCGGCTTTGGACGGGGGCAAACGTCTGCGGCCGATGCTGGTTCTGGCAGCTTCGGAATTGGGCGAAGCCGTGCATGAAGCAGTAGAACAGGCAATGGCAGCAATCGAAATGATCCATGCCTATTCGTTGGTTCACGACGATATGCCGGCAATGGACAACGACAGCCTGCGTCGGGGCAAACCGACCTGCCATGTGAAATATGGCGAAGCAACCGCACTACTGGTCGGCGATGCTTTACAGACCCAAGCCTTCGACGTGTTGAGTCGTCCGACAGAACTGCCCGCCGCACGCCAGCTGGCAATGTTGTCAGTTTTGGCAAAAGCAGGCGGAAGCAGGGGCATGGCGGGCGGTCAGGCAATCGATTTGGCCAATGTCGGCAAGCAGATGGCCCAAACCGATTTGGAACAGATGCACAGCCTGAAAACAGGGGCGTTGATTCGTGCCGCAGTTTTATTGGGAGCGATGTCTTGCCCGAATCTGTCTGAAAACAGTCTGGCGGTATTGGATGATTATGCGGCAAAACTGGGGCTGGCGTTCCAAGTCATCGACGATGTGTTGGACTGCGAGGCAGACACGGTGACTTTGGGCAAGACGGCGGGCAAAGACGCAGACAACGACAAGCCGACTTATGTGAAACTGATGGGCTTGGAAGCGGCGCGCTCATACGCGCACAAACTGGTTGCCGAAGCGGTCGCGCTGCTCGAACCGTTCGGCAATAAGGCATTACGGCTCAGGCAGCTTGCCGAATTTACGATTGCGCGCACATACTGAGCAGACTCGGATATGCCGTCTGAACAAGGCTTCAGACGGCATTATTGTTACCCTATTCCCTGTTGCGCGTATGCCAGAAATACCGCCACACAAAACATGGAAACGCAAAAATCAGGTACAGACAGACGACTGTGGCGTAAAACTCCCAACCCTGATCGTGTACCGATCCTGCACGGGATTCAAGAATATAGGCAAGAATGGCGGTCAGTGCGAAACCTGCCGCCAGCTCGATCAGGTGATGTCCGAAATGTTTGCGCTTGAGCGGAACAATACCGAACAGCCTGACCGTAAGAAACGGAGCATTGGCAAAAATTAAGGCAAGCAGCAAGAGTGTGTACATAGATGCGGTCATAATCTTCTTTCTCCGCTTTCAGACGGCATAGCCGTTTCCCATGCCGTCTGAAATACGGCGGTAACCTTAAATAAAACGGCAACCTCTGATACGGCTGCCGTGATGATACCGAATATTACAGCGTATTTTCCAGCGCCTTGGCACACCAGTCGATAACGGTTTGCGGCATGATACCCCACAGGAGCAGCAGGAAGGCATTGACCGTCAGGACAAATTTGGCGGCATAGTTGCTGCCGACCGGCTGGTCATGGTCAGGCGCATCGAAGTAGATAACTTTGACCACGCGCAGGTAGTAGAACGCACCAATCAGCGACATGATGACGGCAAATACGGACAACCAAACATGGCCTTGTTTCAAGAGTGCCATAATCACGCCGAATTTGGCGTAAAAACCCATCAGCGGCGGAATGCCTGCCATGGAGAACATAGACAGCAACATCAGGAAGGCAAACCATGCATGGCGTTGGTTAAGGCCTGCAAGGTCTTTGATGTTTTCACATTCAATGTCTTTGGTGGACAATACCATCAAGACACCGAAGCTGACTGCCGCCATCACAGCATAGGTAATGGCGTAATACAAACCTGCGGTAAAGCCGACCGCGCCTGCCATAAACGCCAACAGGATAAAGCCCATGTGCGATACGGTGGAATAGGCAAGCATACGTTTGATATTGGTTTGCATGATGGCGGCAAGGTTACCGACCACCAAAGAAGCGACGGCAAGAATGGCCAACATCGGCGCCCAGTCTGAATGTATGGTACCCATACCGGTAACAAGGATACGGAACGCAAAGACGACAGCGGCAATTTTCGGAGCCGTACCCACAAAGGCGGTAATAGAGGTCGGCGCGCCATCGTACACGTCGGGTACCCACATATGAAATGGAACCGCACCCAGTTTAAATGCAATGGCGACCACAATAAACACCATACCCAATTTCAACAACCATTCATTAGCCTGCTCATTGAAAGCGGAAGCCAAGACGGAAGCAAAATCAAGGGAACCGGTGGAGCCGTAAACCATAGAAATGCCATAGAGCAGCAAACCGGAGGCCAACGCGCCCAATACGAAGTATTTCAGCGCAGCCTCGGCAGAGCGGCCGGAATCTCGGCGCAGGGCAATCATGGCATACAGCGACAAAGACAACAATTCCAAACCGATATACGCAGTCAGGAAATGTGCCGAGCTGACCATGACGCTCATACCCAACAGGGCAAACAGCGACAGGGTGTAAAACTCGCCTTTAAAGATTTGGCGGTCTTGGTTGTACGGTTTACTGTAAATAAACAGACCAAACGTCAGTGCATACAGCACCAGTTTTGCCAAACGGGACATGCCGTCTGCAATATACATACCGTGAAAGGCATCGACACTGCCCTGCTCCCATACCACCAATTGGGTGACGGCTACGACAATAACCGTTCCCAAACTCATCAGATGGGTCAAATAGCGGTTTTTATCGCAAATCCACAAGTCTGCCAGCAATACGACACCCAATAGCGCAAGCAGCACGATTTCGGGCATGGCGGGCATTAAATTCAAATCAGACCAGTTCATTTACACACCTCACATCTTGCTTTGTGCCACATGGGCAATCAAATCGTTTGCCGCTTGATGTACCACTTCGATAAATGCTTGCGGATACAGACCCATGCCCAAAACAGCAATCGCCAAAATCGCCAAAATCGCAAATTCGCGGCAATTGATGTCTTTCATTTCGGCAACGTGCGGATTGTGGATCGCACCAAAAATAACGCGTTTGTACATCCACAGGGTATAAGACGCGCCATAAATCAGCGTCATAGCCGCCAGCGCGCCCACCCAGAAATTCACTTTGACCGCGCCCATAATCACCATAAACTCGCCCACGAAGCCGGAAGTTGCAGGCAGACCGGCATTGGCCATACCGAACAACATCATAAACGCCGCAAACTTGGGCATCACGTTCACCACGCCGCCGTAATCGGCGATATTGCGCGTGTGCAGGCGGTCGTACATCACGCCGATACACATAAACATCGCCGCCGACACGAAGCCGTGCGAAATCATCTGAATGACCGCGCCTTTCAATGCCCAGTCATTCAGTTGGCCGTCAACAAACAAAAACATCCCAAGCGTTACAAAACCCATATGGCTGATGGACGAATACGCCACCAGTTTCTTCATATCGGTTTGCACCAGGGCCACCATACCGATGTAAATCACGGCAATCAGGCTCAATACGATGATTACGGGGGCAAAATAGCGTGCCGCATCCGGCATAATCGGCAGGATAAAGCGCAAGAAACCATACGCACCCAGTTTCAGCGTAATTGCCGCCAACACCATCGAACCGCCGGTCGGCGCTTCAACGTGGGCATCCGGCAGCCAAGTGTGTACGGGGAACATCGGCACTTTCACGGCAAACGACAGGAAGAACGCCGCAAACAAAAGCTGTTGCACGCCCAACGGAATCTGTTTGATGTTTTGAAAATCGACAATAGAGAAGCTGCCTGTCTGATAGTACAGGTAAACCATGGCAACCAGCATCAAAAGCGAACCCATCAGCGTATAGAGGAAGAGCTTGACCGACGCATAGACGCGGCGCGGACCGCCCCATACACCAATAATCAGGTACAGCGGAATCAGCATACCCTCGAAGAACACATAAAACAGAATCGCATCCTGCGCGGCAAACGCACCGTTAATCAAACCCGACATCATCAGGAATGCCGCCATATACTGCGCCGGACGTTTCTGAATGACTTCCCAACCGGCCAATACCACCAACAGCGTAATAAACGCATTTAAGATGATAAAGAGCACTGAAATACCGTCCACGCCCAATGCGTAGTTGATTTTCAGAAGCGGAATCCACTCGTGGAACTCGGTAAATTGATAGCCGCCGCTCAAACGGTCGAAACCGGTAAACAGGGGCAGCGTTACCAAGAAACCGGCAAGCGCACCCATGAAGGCAAGCACACGCGCCAGCGGCGCACGGCTGTCCTTCCCGGTCGCCAAAACCAGCACACCTGCGGCGATGGGTATCCATATTGCCAAGCTGAGTAGGTAGTTGGGAAACATAGTGGTTAACCTGTGGTTAAAATAAAAATATCGTTGTGCGGGTTGGTTTGTCAGACGACATTTTAAGAGGCCGTCTGAAGCCTCATCCTTATCTGAACAATCCCCAGAAGGTCATACTGAGCAAGACCAATACGCCGAATACCATAGCGGCGGCGTAAGTGTAGATAAAGCCGGTTTGGGCTTTGCGCACTTGCGCGGCAACCGCGCCGACCAGTTTGGCGGAGCCGTTGACGATACCGTTGTCGATAATGGCGGTATCGCCGACTTTCCAGAAGAAAGTGCCTAATGCGCGCGTGCCTTTGGCGAAAACGTTGAAATACAGGGCATCGAGGTAGTATTTGTTTTCAAACAAAACGTAAACCGGACGGAACGCCTGAGCGATTTTGGCGGGCAGGTGCGGCAGTTTGACGTACAAAAGCCATGCGCTCAATACGCCTGCGATTGCGAGGTAGAGGACGGGCGAATGCAGGCTGTGCGACACCATCGCCAATGCTCCGTGGAACTCTTCTTTCATGATGTGCATGGTCGGATGCGCGTCGGCGTTGACAAAAATCACGTCTTTGAAGAAATCGCCGTAGAGCATGGGTTCGATGGCGATGTAGCCGATGATGACGGACGGAATGGCAAGCAGAATCAGCGGCAGGGTAACGACCAGCGGGCTTTCGTGCGGATTGTCGTTTTTGCCCAAACCGTGATGTTCTTCGCCATGGCCGTCTGAATGGTGTTCGGGCAGGCTGCGCCATTTCTCTTCGCCGTGGAACACCATAAAGTATTGGCGGAAAGCGTAAAACGCGGTAACGAACACGCTGGCGAGAACGGCGAAATAGGCAAAGCCGCTGCCCGGCAGGGTGCTGTATTTCGCTGCTTCGATAATCGAATCTTTGGAATAGAAGCCTGAGAAGAACGGCGTACCGATCAGCGACAAATTGCCGATCAGCATGGTCAGCCAAGTAATCGGCATGTATTTTTTCAGGTTGCCCATATGGCGCATATCTTGATCGTGGTGCATACCGATAATCGCACTGCCCGCCGCCAAGAACAACAAGGCTTTAAAGAAAGCGTGGGTCATCACATGGAACATCGCCACGGAATAGGCAGATGCGCCCAGAGCCACGGTCATGTAGCCCAGTTGCGACAGGGTAGAATACGCAACCACACGTTTGATGTCGTTTTGAATCACGCCCAAGAAACCCATAAACAGGGCAGTAATCGCGCCGATCACCATGATGACAGATAGCGCGGTGCTGCTCATTTCGTAAATCGGCGACATACGCGATACCATAAACAGACCGGCGGTAACCATGGTTGCGGCGTGAATCAATGCAGAAATCGGTGTCGGGCCTTCCATCGAATCAGGCAGCCAAACGTGCAGCGGGAATTGAGCCGATTTACCCATCGCACCGACAAACAAGAGCAAACAGGTTACGGTAATCAAAGACCATTCCACACCGGGGAACAATTGGATAGTGGCATTTTGTACGTTGGGCAGATAAGCGAATACATCTTGATAGCGCAGGCTGCCGCCGAAATAGGCAAGCACCAAGCCGATACCGAGCAAAAAGCCGAAGTCGCCGACGCGGTTGATCAAAAAGGCTTTCAGGTTGGCAAAAATCGCGCTCGGACGTTTGAAATAGAAACCGATCAAGAGATACGACACCAAGCCCACCGCTTCCCAACCGAAGAAGAGCTGGATGAAGTTGTTGCTCATAATCAGCATCAACATGCTGAATGTAAACAAAGAAATATAGCTGAAGAAGCGTTGGTAGCCGACTTTTTCATCGTGCATATAGCCGATGGTATAGATATGCACCATCAACGACACGCCCGTTACCACGACCATCATCATCGCCGTCATCGTATCGACCAAGAAGCCGACGGAAAAATCCAAACCGCCCATCGTCAGCCAGGTATAGACGTTCTCGTCAAACTTGGCGCGGCTGCCGTCGATAAAGCCCCACAGCACATAAGCCGACAACACGGCGGACACCGCCACGCCGAGTATCGTAACCGTATGCGCGCCGGCACGTCCGATTTTATTGCCGAACAAACCCGCAATCAGCGAGCCTGCCAAAGGCACGAGGGCAATGATGAGATATAAAGTCATGTCGTTCATTTGATTGAATCCGATTGATTTAAAAATCTATGTTTGTTTCGTACAAAATTACTTCGGAAAAACAAATCCAACACGCTCCAATCGTTTGCGTGCCACAGCTAATTGCTCTTCAGTAAATAAATCACACCACGGCTTTTGTAACACCAGATATTCCATACTGTATTTCAAGGCGTGGACTCCGCCACCACTCAAAATTAGCTCTGTAAAACCGGTCTGAGTCTTCTTCTCTCCCGTACTCAATAATTTATCCGCCGCCTCTTTACCACCAAATTCATTTACCATTTTCAAAAATCTAGTTGCCTTATAAGGTGGTTTAAATTTTAGAGTCTCCTCATAAAGATTCAGCATGGCTTCATGAAATTCTTGTTCTAACTGATTTTTATCCATCATTCTTCTTTCAATATTTCAGTCTCGTAGGTCGGATTCTCGAATCCGACAAATCTGCCTGTTTCCCCAAAATGTCGGATACAAGTATCCGACCTACCGCTTAAGGTCGTCTGAAGCCGTTTTTCAGACGACCTTTACCCTTTCTTATACCCTTCGTAATAATACGACTGCTCGATTCCTTTAAAGATGATTTCGCAGTTGTCCACATCATCGGTCAGGTTGTCCTTCAATAGAAAGCGCAGTTCTAAATCGTTGACGGAGCTGCGTTCCATCGCCTGCAAATACAGAGTTTTGCTTACATTTTGCCAGTTTACGACTTTTTTCAGGTTTTTCTTCAGCACCAAGTCCAGCCAGATGCGGGTGCTTCTGCCATTACCCTCCAAAAACGGATGGGCAATGTTCATTTCAACATATTTGGCGATGATTTCTTCAAAAGTCCGCTCGGGCATCTGCTCGATTTTAACCAAAGCTTCTTTCAGATACATGGCGTTGGCAAAACGGAAACCGCCTTTGGAAATGTTGTCTTCCCTGATTTGACCCGCAAAATCATATAAGCCGCCGAACAGGTAACGGTGAATCTGTTGCAGACCCGCGGTGGTACCGACTTCGATACGGTCGATATCGCCGCTTTCAAACAGGCGGCGGGCATTGTGCAGGCTTTGTTCGTCTATGGACTTCATCGTTTTTCCTATCGGGTTTTCAGACGGCATCGGCGCCTTGTCGGGCCTCGACCAAACCTACCTTTATTACCCTTTCAACTCGTCCAAATCGGCAACATTAATCGTTTGTCGGTTGCGGTACACCAGCACCATAATCGCCAAACCGATGGCGGATTCGGCAGCGGCAACGGTCAGTACGAAAAATACGAAAATCTGTCCGGCAGTATCGCCCAAATATTGGGAGAAGGCGATAAAGTTGAAGTTCACCGCCAAAAGCATCAGCTCGATGGACATCAGCAATACCAGCACGTTTTTGCGGTTCATAAAGATACCCATTGCGCTGATACCGAACAGGAGCGCGCCCAATACCAGATAATGCGTCAAGGTAATCATGCTTTGCCCTCCCCTTCCGGCTTGAGGTCGTCTGAAACTTCGCTTTCTTCAGCAGATTCGGTTTGCGGTTTGACCGCTTCCATTTTCACCAAGCGCATACGGCCTTGATCGGCACGTACTTTAACTTGGTCGGCAGGATCCATACGTTTCGGATTAACCGTTTTACGGTGAACCAGCGCAATCGCGGCCACCATACCCAACAGCAGCAATACCGCCGCCAATTCAAACGGCAGCAGATAATCGGTATAAATACGGCTGCCCAAATCGCGGATATTGTTGTAATCGGCAGGAATGTCTTTCATCAGACCAAATGCGGCCAGGTCGGTTTTCGGGTTGACCAAAATCAGGATCAGGGCAACCGCCAACAATGTGCCGACCACACCGGCAACAGGCGCATGACGCCAAAAACCGGCGCGCATGGCTTCGATATCGATGTTCAGCATCATCACGACGAACAGGAACAACACCATCACTGCGCCGACATACACGACCACCAACGTCACACCCAAAAACTCTGCCTGCATCAGCATCCAAATCATCGCGCTCACGCAGAAGGTCAGCACCAAATGCAAAGCGGCATGTACAGGGTTTTTAGCGGTGACGGTACGAACCGCACCGTACAAAACGATGGCGGCAAGGATATAGAACAGAATCGCGGAAAAAGTCATTCGTCTGCTCCTTAACGATACGGCGCGTCAGCGGCTTTGCGTTTGGCGATTTCGGCTTCGTATTTGTCGCCGATTGCCAAGAGGATTGGCTTGGTCATGTGCAAGTCGCCTTTTTTCTCGCCGTGGTATTCAAAAATATGGGTTTCCACAATCGCATCGGTCGGGCAGGCTTCTTCGCAGAAACCGCAGAAGATGCATTTGGTCAGGTCGATGTCGTAACGTTTGGTGCGGCGCGTGCCGTCTTCGCGTTCTTCCGATTCGATGTTGATCGCCATTGCCGGACAAACCGCCTCGCACAATTTGCACGCGATGCAGCGTTCCTCGCCGTTCGGATAACGGCGTTGCGCGTGCAAACCCCTGAAACGCACGGATTGCGGCGTTTTCTCTTCGGGGAAATAAATCGTGTCTTTGCGGGCGAAAAAGTTTTTGAGCGTTACGCCCAAGCCTTTTACCAATTCGCCAAGCAGAAAGGTTTTTACTAAGTTAGCCATATTATTCAACCCATTATCTCAGGGAATATTTTGAGGGCTTCAAGCCGTCTGAAAACCGGTTATTTTAAAAACGAAACGTTGAAATCCGTTTCACCGCGTTCATCTTCGCGCATATGCACATTGTAATGGCGCACCTGACCGCAAGCCTGAACTGTCCACACTTCCTCGGACTGTATCCGCCCTTCCACACGTTTGACATCGCTGATTTTTGCATCGATGGCTTTGATGTTTTGGCATAAGAAAACAGTACTTTCCCATTGCTTGATGACCTTCGCGACATCATTGCGCAAAACATTGTCGCCGCCGAACGCGGTACTTTGACCGCCGTATTGGATATCGCCGACAAAGGCGCACGATGCCAAGATGGCGGAAGACAATATTGCTGCATATCTCTTCATTTGCTTCATCCTTTCAAAAGCCGCATCTGAATCAAAGTTTTCAGACGGCCTATTTCCACAAATTCAGCGGTGAAATCATCCACACGCCCAAAATCACGATGTAGGCGAAGCCGATCGGAATCAGCACTTTCCAGCCCAAACGCATGATTTGGTCGTAACGGTAGCGCGGGAAGGTTGCACGGATCCACAGATACCAGTACAGAACCGCCGCCATTTTCACAAACATCCAGAAGGCGGAAGGCGTACCGATAAAGCCCCAACTTTGCGGGAACGGAGACAACCAGCCGCCGAGGAACATTAACGATGTCAGCGCGGCAATCAGAATCATGAAAATGTATTCGGCAAGGAAGAACAGCGCGAATGCAAAGCCGGAGTATTCAACGTGGTGACCGGCAACGATTTCAGACTCGCCCTCTGCCACGTCAAACGGTGCGCGGTTGGTTTCGGCAACGGCGGAAATCAGATAGACGATGAAGATGGGGAAGAGCGGCAGCCAGTTCCAAGAGAATACCGAACCGCCGGCAATACCTTTGGCCTGTGCGGCAACGATGTCGGAGAAGTTCATACTGCCCGATACCATCACGACACATACCAGCGCGGCACTCATGGCAATCTCGTAGGAAATGCTTTGTGCGGAAGCACGCATTGCGCCCAAGAACGAATATTTGGAGTTGGAAGCCCAGCCCGCGATAATCACGCCGTAAACCGACAGCGAGGTAATCATCAGGATATACAAAAGACCGATATTGATGTTGGTCAGCACCCATTCTTCGTTGAACGGAATCACTGCCCACGCCGCGAAAGACGGGGCGAGCGACATAATCGGACCGATGTAGAACAGGGCTTTGTTTGACAGCTTCGGACGGGTAACTTCTTTAAACAAGAGTTTGAACACGTCGGCAAACGGCTGAATCAGACCCCACGGACCGGTTACGTTCGGGCCGACACGAAGCTGCATAAAGCCGATGACTTTACGTTCGAAATATGTCAGGTAGGCAACGGTCAGAATCAGCGGAATCAGGATAATCACGATTTTGACGATGACGGATACCACCAAACCTACGGTGATACCCAAATCGCCCAGACCGAGCGTTGCGGCAAAGAGGTTTTGGAACCATTCTTGCATGATCAAGCTCCCGCCAGTTCAATAGTGTCCATCAACGCACCCAGCGCAGCATTTTCGGTATGCAGCGGCAGATGCACCACGTTTTCAGGCAATCCAGCATCGGCTTTAACCATCACAGACACGCCTGCGCCGTTTTGTTTGACGATGGCGGTTTGTCCGTCTTGCAGACCTAAGCGTGCCAATGTGTTTGGATTTACACGCGCGGCAGGCACAGCGGCATGGACGGTTGCCTGCAACGGTGCGGAACGGCGCACGATAGAATCAGTGTGATAAATACCGACGCCGCCGACACGGACGAGGCGGTCTGAGGCCGTCTGAACGCCCTCCTCTGTCCATGTGCTGCGGTTGTCCAGTTTGGACGGCAGGCTTTCTGCATCCAGCGCGTCTTTCAGAATCGCAGCGGTATCGTGGTATTCAAAACCTTTCAGGTCAAACAGGTTGCCCAATACGCGCAACACTTTCCACAACGGACGCGAATCGCCGAAGCCTTGTACCACGCCGTGGAAAGATTGCAGACGGCCTTCCATATTGATGAAGCTGCCTGAGGTTTCGGTAAACGGCGCAATCGGCAACAACACGTCGCACACGTCCAGCAGCGTTTCGCTGACAAACGGCGTAAACGCCATCACGCTTTTCGCCTGTTTCAACGCGGCTACGGCTTTTGCACCGTCAACCGTATCGATTTCAGGCTCGACGTTGAGCAGCAAGACTGCCTGTTTCGGCGCGTTTGCCATTTCGGCAACGCTCTCGCCCGAGTTCACACCCAAAACATCCGCACCGACGCTGTTGGCGGCTTGAGGCAAAATGCCCAGCACTGCGCCAGTCGCATCTGCCAGCTCTTGCGCGGCGGCATAAATAGCGGCGTAATCAGGATGGTTTTGCACTTCCGCGCCCAAAATCACTGCTGCTTTTTCAGCGTTTTTCAGGCTGGCGGTAACGGCGTGTTCCGCATTCGCAGACAGGTTTTTCAGACGGTCTGCCCACTCGTCGGGATGTGCGGCTTCTTGAGACAGAAGCGGCATAAACAATTCTTCTTTACTGCTGGCCAATACGCTCAAGGCCATACGGTCTTTGGCGGCGCGGCGCAGGCGGGCGGTCAGGAGCGGCTGTTCTTTGCGCAAGTTCGCGCCGACCACCAATACGGCATCGTTGTCCGCCAGCGATTCAATACTTTGCCCCAACCATTGCGCACCCTTAATGCCGTCTGAAAGACGTTTGTCCAGTTGGCGCAGGCGGGTGGCAAAATTTTTAACGCCCAGTCCGTCGGCGAATTTCTTCGCTAAATACAGCTCTTCAACCGTATTCATCGGATTGGCCCAAACGCCGACTTGGTTTTGGTTGCCGTCTTTGGCGATACATTCAATCGCGCTGCGGACATATTCCAACGCGGTTTTCCAATCCACGTCCATCCACTCGCCGCCCTGTTTGATTTTTGGGTTTTTCAGACGGCTTTCGTGATACAGGCCTTCGTAGGCGAAACGGTCGCGGTCGGACAGCCAACATTCGTTGATGGCTTCGTTTTCCAGCGGCAACACGCGGCGGACGGTATGGTCTTTGGTCTGCACAATCAGGTTGCTGCCCAAAGCGTCATGGGCGGAAACGGATTTGCGGCGGTTCAATTCCCAAGTACGCGCGTTGAAGCGGAACGGTTTGCTGGTCAATGCGCCGACAGGACACAAATCGATGACGTTGCCCGACAATTCGGTTTCCACTGCTTTGCCGATAAAAGGCATGATCTCGGAATGTTCGCCGCGGTTGGCCATAGCGATTTCTTGCAAACCGGCGATTTCTTCAGTGAAACGAACGCAACGGGTACAGTGGATACAACGGCTCATTTCCTCGGCGGAAACCAAAGGCCCCATGTCTTTGCCGACGACGGAACGTTTTTCTTCGGTATAACGGCTGGTGGTTTTGCCATAGCCCATCGCCAAATCCTGCAACTGGCATTCGCCGCCTTGGTCGCAGGTCGGACAATCAAGCGGATGGTTGATGAGCAGGAACTCCATCACGCCTTCTTGCGCCTCTCGGGCTTTTGCCGAATGCGTACGCACAATCATGCCGTCTGTAACCGGCGTGGCACAGGCAGGCAGAGGTTTGGGGGCTTTTTCCACGTCCACCAAACACATACGGCAGTTGGCGGCGATGGAAAGTTTTTTGTGGTAACAGAAATGCGGGATATAAGTACCGAGCTTGTGCGCGGCTTCAATCACCGTCGCGCCCTGCTCCACAGATACCTGTTTGCCGTCGATTTCGATTTGTAACATGGTTCGTTCCTAGTTACGGGTATTTGATAAATCATTCTTTTAGAGGCCGTCTGAAAACTTAGCACCACTTATTCGGTTTCATAGGTCCGCCGTGTTCGATGTAATGCACAAACTCATCACGGAAATGCTTGGTAAAGCTGCGGACAGGGAAGACGGCGGCATCGGCGAGGGCGCAGATGGTGCGGCCTGCCATTTGGTTGCCGACAGAATCCAACAAATCCAAGTCTTCCATACGGCCTTTGCCTTCTACGATGCGGTGGACGATGCGGTAGAGCCAGCCCGTACCTTCTCGGCAAGGCGTACATTGGCCGCAAGACTCGTCATAGTAGAAGTAGCTCAGGCGTTCAAGGGCTTTCACCATGCACACGTCTTCGTCCATGACGATAATCGCGCCGGAACCCAGCATCGAGCCTGCTTTGGAAATCGAGTCATAGTCCATATTGGTCTGCATCATGATATCAGCAGGCAATACAGGCGCGGACGAACCGCCAGGAATAACAGCTTTAAGTTTTTTACCGCCGCGCATACCGCCCGCCATTTTCAAGACTTCGGCAAACGGCGTGCCCAACGGCACTTCATAGTTGCCCGGACGCTCGACGTGGCCGGAAATACAGAACAATTTGGTACCGCCTGCATTCGGAATACCTTTATCGGCAAACGCCTGTCCGCCGTCACGGATAATGAAGGGAACGGAGGAGAACGTTTCGGTATTGTTGATGGTAGTCGGTTTGCCGTACAGGCCGAACGAAGCAGGGAATGGCGGTTTAAAGCGAGGCTGGCCTTTTTTGCCTTCCAACGATTCGAGCAATGCGGTTTCTTCGCCGCAAATATATGCGCCGTAGCCGTGGTGGGCGAAGAGTTCAAATTCAAAATCCGAACCCAAAATATTTTTACCCAAAAAGCCTGCGGCACGCGCCTGCTCCAAAGCGGCTTCAAAGCGTTGATAACCTTCGAAAATTTCGCCGTGAATGTAGTTGTAGCCCGCTTTCGCACCCATCGCGTAACCGGCGATAATCATGCCTTCAATCAGAGCATGGGGGTTGAACATGATGATGTCGCGGTCTTTGAACGTACCCGGTTCGCCTTCGTCGGTATTGCAGACGACGTATTTTTCGCCCGGGAAGGAACGGGGCATAAAGCTCCATTTCAAACCGGTCGGGAAGCCCGCACCGCCGCGCCCGCGCAAGCCGGAGGTTTTGACTTCGTCAATCACATCGGTTTGCGAGATGTTTTCGGACAGGATTTTACGCAGGGCGGTATAACCGCCGCGTTTGACGTATTCGTCCAATGTCCAGCAGTCGGGATTGGCGGTATCCACTTGGTCAAAAATCACGCCTGATTGGTAAATAGCCATTTTTGGTGTGCCTGTTTGTTTTCGTATCGGTTGCGGCTGCCTGCCGTCTCAATGTTCCTGATGCCGTCTGAAACGGTTTGTCTGTTTTCAGACGGCATTTTCCTGTCTTCGTTTAATCTGAACCAAACCTGCGTTTGTTCTTCCCGTCATCAATCAAAATTACCATCCGCCGCATTTGTCTTCACACGGAATGCCGTCGCCATCGCCGTCCATCTTGGTATCGGAACAGTTCCTTACAAACCATTTGGCTTCTTCGCACGAAGTCATTTGTGAGCAATGTTGCCTGCCGTCGCAACGGTATGGGCTGCTGTCGGGCTGCTGCCGTTTTATTTCGGGCAATACTTGCGTTTTAACCGGCGTATTTTCCTGTTTCGGAGTCAGCTTCTCTGACGCATATTGGTACGCCTCATAGCCGATTACCGAAACAAGCAGTAAACCGACCAACAAAGACAGCACAACCTGAACAATCGAAGTGGGAGATTCCTCGTCTTTTCGATGTTTCTTGCGGTATCCGGGAGAAACTGCACGCTCCCGATTCAGATAACGTATCTGTTTTGCAGAAAATCTTCCCTTGCCGTCTGAAACCACTTCAAAACCGACCGCCTCGTTAATCTCAGGACGCGGGTTTCTTGGGGAAAAGTCGGAAATATGGCAGAAGATTTCTTTGTTACCGCCGTCTATCCGTATAAAACCATAACCTTTTTCGTCATCCCATTTAACAATTACCCCCCTCATCAACCACTCCTTTTTTATTGTTACTTTTTAAAATCACAATTTAGAATTTTGGAATAACCGTTTAAATTTGATTACAAACCCGGCTGCATCCGGATAATCTATTCTAATTCTGCTAATTTTTTTTCAATCGCCTCTTCGGTCATAAAGCTGCACATACTGTGGTTGTTGACCAGCATAACGGGGGCATCGCCACATGCGCCCATGCATTCGCCTTCGACAAGGGTGAATTTTCCGTCGGGCGTGGTTTCGCCGTAGCCGATACCGAGTTTTTGTTTGAGGTATTCGCCGGTTGCCATACCGCCGCGCAGGGCGCAGGGCAGGTTAGTACAAACGGTCAGTTTGTATTTGCCGACAGGCTCAAGGTCGTACATATTGTAGAAGGTAGCGACTTCGTAGGCTTGTGCAGGCGAGATGCCGATATAGTCTGCGACAAAGGCGATGGTCTCGGGAGCAAGCCAGCCTTTTTCGGTCTGGGCGATACGCAATGCGCCCATAATGGCGGATCGGCATTGGTCGGCAGGATATTTCGCCAACTCTATGTCGATTTGTTTTAAGGATTCTGTGGATAACATCTTGTAATCCTAAATTAGGTTTTTTTTGGAATTTCAGGCAGCCTGAAAACAAATTTAAACGGTTAAATCCACTCTTCGTTTTGTAAATGATTTCACTACGGCTTCATACCATTGTTTAATGGTTTGAGTAGTTTCCACATCATCACGTACGCAACGATTTAATGTACCACGAGCTTGTTTTAATATTTTCGGTTCAATCGCCCAATCTAATACGCGAACAGGACGACGGTTAACAATCCATGCAGTTTCCAGATTAGCATCATCGGTAACTTTATATGCCCCACCGGTAATTTGGACAAGCGCAATCAATTCTTGACCGCGTTTTAGCGCAACAATGTCATTAACCTGCATTTCATTGATAAATGCGGCAATTTGACCTTTTCCACCTTCCCATTGTCCCAAACCGATAATTTTTTTGTGTTCCAAAATCCAATCAATGTTCTCAGAGAACTCCATTTCATCGGTTGGATGCATCTGCATATGCCAAAATTTCATGCTTTTTATTCCTAATAATTTTTTCAGGCAGTCTGAAAAGTACAGGCTGCTTTTTTACAGCTTTATCTGTCTACTTCGCCAAACACAATATCCTGCGTGCCGATAATCGCCACCACATCAGCCAGCATGTGGCCTTTTGCCATTTCGTCCATGCCTTGTAGGTGGGCGAAGCCGGGTGCGCGGATTTTCAGGCGGTAGGGTTTGTTTGCGCCGTCTGAAATGATATAAACGCCGAACTCGCCTTTTGGGTGTTCGACAGCGGTGTAGGTCTCGCCCTCGGGAACGTGCATACCTTCGGTAAAGAGTTTGAAATGGTGAATTAGGTCTTCCATACCTGTTTTCATTTCAGTACGTTTGGGCGGAGCGAATTTGTGGTTTACGGTAATGACCGGACCCGGATTAACACGCAACCACTCGGAACATTGTTTGATGATGCGTACGGATTGACGCATTTCTTCCATACGGCAGAGGTAGCGGTCGTAGCAGTCGCCGTTCACACCGACGGGAATATCGAAATCCATTTTGTCGTACACTTCATACGGCTGTTTCTTACGCACGTCCCATTCCACGCCCGAACCGCGCAGCATCACGCCGGTAAAGCCTTTTTGCATGGCGCGCTCGGGGGAGACGACGCCGATGCCGACGGTACGCTGTTTCCAAATACGGTTGTCGGTCAGGAGGGTTTCGAGTGTATCGATGTTTTTCGGGAAACGTTCGCAGAAGGCATCGATAAAGTCGAGCATCGTGCCTTCGCGGGATTCATTGAGCTGCTTCAATACTTTGGCGTTGCGGAATTTGCTGCTCTCGTATTTGGGCATGAAGTCGGGCAGGTCGCGGTAAACGCCGCCGGGACGGAAGTAGGCGGCGTGCATACGCGCACCGGACACGGCTTCATACAAGTCCATCAGCTCTTCGCGGTCGCGGAAGGCGTAAAGAATGGCGGTCATCGCGCCGATGTCGAAGGCATGCGAACCGATACCCATCAGATGATTGAGGATGCGCGTTACTTCGGCGAACATGACGCGGATGTATTGGGCGCGGATAGGCACATCGATACCGGCGAGCTTTTCTACTGCCAAACAATACGCCTGCTCGTTGACCATCATGGAAACGTAGTCCAAGCGGTCCATATAGGGCAGGGCTTGCAGATAGGTTTTGGTTTCCGCCAGTTTTTCGGTGCCGCGATGCAGGAGGCCGATATGCGGGTCGGCACGGACGATGGTTTCGCCCTCCAACTCCAAAATCATGCGCAATACGCCGTGCGCCGCAGGGTGTTGCGGACCGAAGTTGATGGTGTAGTTTCTTAATTTATTGGCCACCGTAGTTCTCCTCACGGACGATACGCGGCGTGATCTCGCGCGGCTCAATGGTAACAGGTTGGTAAATCACGCGTTTTTGCTCTTCGTCGTAACGCATTTCCACATAGCCGGAAATCGGGAAGTCTTTGCGGAACGGATGTCCGACGAAACCGTAATCGGTCAGGATGCGGCGCAAGTCCGAGTGGTTGTTAAACATAATGCCGTACATATCGAAGGCTTCGCGTTCGTACCAATCCGCACTGTTGTAAATATCGACTACGGATTCGACTACGGGGAAGTCGTCGTCTGAAACCCAGACGCGTACGCGGATGCGTTGATTGTTTTTAACGGAAAGCAGCTGACTGACGACAGCAAAGCGTTTGCCCTGCCATGCTTCGTTTTTGTAAGTGCTGTAATCGACACCGCACAAATCGACCAAAAGCTCAAAATGCAGTTCTTCATGGTCGCGCAATGCGGTCATGACGGAAATATAGTGTTCGGGCAGACACTCGACGGTAATCTCGCCCAAAGCTGAAATGACTTTGCTTGCCTGATCGCCAAGCACACCGACGACGGTCTCGTATAAGTTTTGAATGCTTGCCATATCGTCCTCTCCTTACTCGTCACGCGCGATGGTGGAAGTGCGCTTGATTTTTTGTTGGAGCTGAATCAGGCCGTAAATCAGGGCTTCCGCAGTCGGCGGACAACCCGGCACATAAACGTCTACCGGCACGACACGGTCGGCACCGCGCACAACGGAATAAGAATAGTGATAATAGCCGCCGCCGTTGGCACACGAGCCCATAGACAATACCCAGCGTGGCTCGGCGAGCTGGTCGTATACGCGGCGCAGGGCGGGCGCCATTTTATTGGTCAGCGTACCCGCCACAATCATCAGGTCGGCCTGACGTGGGGACGGACGGAAAATGATACCGAAACGGTCAAGGTCATAACGCGCCATACCCGCGTGCATCATTTCCACGGCGCAGCAGGCCAAGCCGAAAGTAACCGGCCACAATGAACCGGTACGCATATAGTTCAACACCGTATCCGCGCTGGTGGTGATGAAACCTTTTTTCAAAACGCCTTCTATTCCCATTCCAGCGCACCTTTTTTCCATTCGTAAATAAAGCCTACCGTCAGGACGACGATAAACACCAGCATAGACCAGAAGCCGTACGCGCCCAAATCTTTGAACACGACTGCCCACGGCAACATAAACGCAACCTCCAAATCAAACAGGATAAAGAGGATGGCGACGAGGTAATAACGTACGTCGAACTTCATCCTTGCGTTTTCAAAGGCTTCGAAACCGCATTCGTAAGGCGCGTCTTTTTCGGCGTAGTGGCGTTTCGGGCCCAAAATTGTGCCGAGCAGGATAAACAGCACGCCGGCCGCGAGGCCGACGAGGATAAAGACAAAGACGGGAAAGTAAGCGGACAACATGGTTACACCCAAATCCGTTAACAAAATTTCTACAATAATTTCGTATTTTAGCGAATTTCAAAAACCATTAAAAGGTAAATATCGGCAAAACGCCCAAAAAAACCCAATAAATACAATTATGTTATGATAACGATTCTTATTTGATTTCAAGAACGCCAGACCGTCTGTTTCGCGCCAATCCTATAAAAACAAAACGTTTCTATCTTTATTACTGCCTTCGTACAGACCGGCACGGTAAAACCGCGCGACAAGCGTTCTGTTTTCATATTACCGTTTCACAAATATCACCCTACCATGCAAAAAAATGCCGTCTGAAAACCTTTCAGACGGCATCGGTATAGTGGTTTGAATTTAAACCACTATATCCGGCGGAAAGCGTTATCGGAGGGATTGCAGAGCTTCGCGCACACCGGCTTTGAGTTCTGCGCCGAAGCGTCTGCCCAAGATTCTGCCGAAATCGTCCTTCGGGGTGTAATTCACCACATCGGGGGCTTTGACCACGTCTCGCGCCACGCTGTAAATATTGCCGAGCCCGTCCACCAGCCCGACTTTCAGCGCGTCTGCGCCCGTGTACACGCGACCGCTGAACACGTCGGGATATTGTCGGAATTTGAGGCGGCCGCCGCGTCCGGTTTTGACGGCTTTGATAAATTCTCCATGTATGCCGGCCAGCATTTCTTCCCAGATTTTCGACTGTTCGGGCGTTTCGGGCGAAAACGGATCGCCCATGCCTTTGTTGCTGCCCGCAATTTTAACCCTGCGTTTCACGCCGATTTTTTCCATCAGGCCGGTCGCGTCGAAACTGCTGCCGATAACGCCGATGCTGCCGACGATGCTGGACGGGTCGGCATAGATTTTGTCCGCCGCCGCCGCGATGTAGTAGCAGCCGGACGCGCACATATCCTCCGCCACGAGATAAACGGGGATGCCGGGGTGCTGCGCCTTCAGACGGCGTATTTCTTCAAAAGCGGTATTGGAGACGACGGGCGAACCGCCGGGGCTGTTGGCGCGGATGACGATGGCTTTTGCCTGCGGGTTTTTATAGGCGGCCTCCATACCGTCTTTGAGTTTTTTGACCTGGTCTTCTACGCCGTTGCCGATTTCGCCGTACAGGTTGACGACTGCGGTATGCGGCGTGTTGCCCGCCAACTGCAATGCGGCTTCGTCTTTTCGGAAAATGCCTGCAATCAGGGCAACCAGAATCAGGGTGCTGACGGCGCGCCAGATGTTTTTCCACATCCGCTCCCTGCGCCTGTCCCGATAGGCGGACAGCAGCACTTCGCGCATGATGTCGCGCTCCCATAAGGTTTCCCCCGCATTTTTTGCTTCGGGTGCTTCGTTTTCTCTTCTGATTCGGTATTGCATGGTTTTCCTTAAATATCGTCCGATTTGGGCAAACGGTTTTCAGTTTACCCGATTTTTCAGCTCTGCTCCCAATCCGTCCAAGCTGTGCAACACTTCCGCCCACGCCGCGTCCAAAAGGTTGACGGCTTCTCCTTCGGCTTTGATGCCGAACTCAATGTGCGGTTTGACCTGCGTGCCGTCTGAATGCGTCCAACCGACGCTGGGCAGGCTGTACGAACGCACGCCGGGATAAGTTTGCTCGATATGCTCCATAATCGGCGTAATGCGCGATTCGGGCTGCTCAAACACATACACGCTGCGGCTGCCGCGTTCGGTTTGGTTGAAGCGGTCGGCGTAATAAGTATTCAAAACCCATTCGGCCATCGGGTGCGCCATCACGGGGAAGCCGGGGAAGAAATAATGCTCGCGGATGGAAAATCCGGCGATGTTGTTAAACGGATTGGGCACTAATTCCGCGCCTGCGGGAAAGTCCGCCATTTTCAGACGTTGGGCGTGTTCCGGCGAATCAAGCGGCTCGCCGCGTTTCTGGGTTACGCCTTCGATGAACTTGGCGGCTTCGGGATGGCGGACGACGGGCAAATCCAAAGCAGCCGCTGCGGCTTGGCGCGTGTGGTCGTCGGGCGTAGCGCCGATGCCGCCGGTAACAAACGTCGGTATGCCGTCTGAAAAGCTGCGGCGCAGTTGCCTGACCAGCAAATCGGGTTCGTCGGGCAGGTATTGCACCTGATTGAGCTTCAGCCCTTTGGATTCGAGCAGGGATTTAAAAAAGGCGAAATGCTTGTCTTGGCGGCTGCCGTGCAGGATTTCGTCGCCGATGATGATGAGGTTGAACAAATGCTGTCGGTCTTTCATAATCTTTCCTTCTGCCTAAAGGCTATTCATGATTTCCCATGATTACTGTTCCAATATTGCTTATTAGGTAAATCAAATGGGAAATATGTTGTTATTGTTGTTGCAAAAGATGGGCCGTATAAGGATAAAGTCATTGCAAGCTTTATACCAGATAATAATCAATTAAACCTAATTAGTGATAACTAAATGAAAATAATAGATTTTTTAAAAAATTGTGGTACTGACCAGTTTTCTATATTGTGTTATGGTATTTTTTTAAAAGAAGACAGAAATCATGAAAATATAAAGCAATGGGAATCTAGATCACGTTGCATTAAATCTGAAAAATATATTCTTGAAAATAATGAGTGGAAATATGATATTTTTTTAACAGAATCTTATTTTTTATATTCCAAAAATATTGATTTATTTAATGTAATTAAAGATGAAATACTAAATATCAATCAGCTTAAACCAATAGCTATAATATGCATGTTTGATGGTGCTTTCTCAGATTTTAATTATCTGAAGAATATAGATATAATTCAACAAACTTATGCATTCTGGTCAAAAGATATTGGTTTGTATATTGCTGAAGATACAGATACCCTACAATCAAATGAATGGAGTGAAAAAATTATATATCTATATAACCATATAGATATATAACAAGCATAGCCAGCGTAGCCAGTCTGTCTGATAGCAAGCGTGGGTGCTCGCACTCACGCGTTCTCTTTTTCGCTGTTAATCCGCTTTCAGGCAGCCTTAAAACCACTTACACTTACCTTTTTTTGTTTTACCCCCCCTCTAAACTATGCCCACCATCTCAACCCTAAACATCATCTCCCCTAAACTCTACCCCAATGAACAATGGAACGAAAGCGAAGCACTCGGTGCCATCACTTGGCTATGGTATAGGTGCAACGGATAGGAGAGACTCATGTTTGCAATCGGCATTGTTGCGTTTTTCATGTTCATTATCAGCCTTTTTGTGTGTACGTTTGTGCTGATTATTCAGTATTTGATTATTCGCCGTAAAATTCATCAAGACAAACGTGCAGTCAATTTTCGCGCCAAATATGCTACGCTTTCCACATTTTTTATACAATGGGTTGTTCTGAGCGCATTCAGCTCCTTACCTGCAAACCGTATGATTTTTTCACTGGCAGTCTTTACGGATATTTTACTTGGTTTTTTGTGGTTGTTTTTTGTTGCAACCAATGCAGATAAAATGTGGCGTTTGACTGGGCAAAAAGGCTACTTGTTGTGGCCTTTGGCAGCTGCTTCGGTTTGGGCAGCATGCTTCATTGTATTCAGCTACGGATAGCGTCTCAATAATTGCGGACAAATGCCGTCTGAAAACCTGAATGCTTTTTCAGGCGGCATCAAACTAGATTATCTCATCTATTTATAAGATAATGATTTCAACTTTTCAAGTCTGAAGGAATCCCAATGAGCCAAAACCATACCATTTTACAAAATCTCCCCGTCGGTCAGAAAGTCGGCATCGCCTTCTCCGGCGGCCTTGATACCTCTGCCGCGCTGTTGTGGATGAAACTCAAAGGCGCGCTGCCTTACGCCTACACCGCCAACCTTGGTCAGCCCGACGAAGACGACTACAACGCCATTCCCAAAAAAGCGATGGAATACGGTGCGGAAAACGCCCGCTTAATCGACTGCCGCGCGCAGTTGGCACACGAAGGCATCGCCGCTATCCAATGCGGTGCGTTCCACGTTTCCACCGGCGGCATCGCCTATTTCAACACCACGCCTCTGGGCCGCGCCGTAACCGGCACGATGCTTGTTTCCGCAATGAAAGAAGACGATGTGAATATTTGGGGCGACGGCAGCACCTACAAAGGCAACGACATCGAGCGTTTCTACCGCTACGGTTTGCTCACCAATCCCGCGCTGAAAATCTACAAACCCTGGCTCGACCAGCAATTTATCGACGAACTCGGCGGCCGTCACGAAATGAGCGAATTTCTGATTGCCAACGGCTTCAACTACAAAATGTCGGTTGAAAAAGCCTACTCCACCGATTCCAATATGCTCGGCGCGACCCACGAAGCCAAAGACTTGGAATTTTTGAACTCGGGCATCAAAATCGTCAAACCCATTATGGGCGTTGCCTTTTGGGACGAAAACGTCGAAATCGAACCCGAAGAAGTCAGCGTGCGCTTTGAAGAAGGCGTACCGGTTGCACTGAACGGCAAAGAATACGCTGATCCCGTCGAACTCTTCCTCGAAGCCAACCGCATCGGCGGCCGCCACGGTCTGGGTATGAGCGACCAAATCGAAAACCGCATCATCGAAGCCAAATCGCGCGGCATCTACGAAGCCCCGGGAATGGCGTTGTTCCACATCGCCTACGAGCGTTTGGTGACCGGTATCCACAACGAAGACACCATCGAACAATACCGCATCAACGGCCTGCGCCTCGGACGTTTGCTCTACCAAGGCCGCTGGTTCGACAGCCAAGCCCTGATGTTGCGCGAAACCGCCCAACGCTGGGTTGCCAAAGCCATTACCGGCGAAGTAACCCTCGAATTGCGTCGCGGCAACGACTACTCGATTCTGAACACCGAATCGCCCAACCTGACCTACCAACCCGAACGCCTGAGTATGGAAAAAGTCGAAGACGCAGCGTTCACACCGCTCGACCGTATCGGACAACTGACTATGCGCAACCTCGACATTACCGACACCCGCGCCAAACTGGGCATTTACTCGCAAAGCGGTTTGTTGGCATTGGGCGAAGGTTCGGTATTGCCGCAGTTGGGTAATAAGCAATAAGTTTCACCGCATTGCATCGCTGCAATTTAAGGGATTGTCTGAAAAGGCAATCCCTCAATTAAAGGAATCCTATGTTTCAACACACAGGGCGGCACATAAAGCACCGCCCTATGTGTCGTCCTGATTTGGAAGGGGTTGCGCCCCTCCCAAATAAAGTCTAATTCTACCGCCTTAAAGGGCGGGGTTTAAACCGAAAAGGAAATACGATGAAAGAATACAAAGTCATCATTTATCAGGAAAGCCTGTTGTCCAGCCTGTTTTTCGGCGCGGCAAAGGTTAACCCCATCAAATTCAGCGAGTTCCTCAATAAACAAACCCCCGAAGGCTGGCGGGTTGTAACGATGGAAAAAGATTTGCGCCGTATGCTGCTGTTTTTCAAACGCGAGGCCTACGTCGTCATTTTGGAGCGGGATCGTGTTTAAGCTCGGCGTTTATACCTGTCTCGGACTGTTTGCCGGCTGGGTGCTGCTGCTGATCGTGCAACTCTGGTTTTCTTTTCTCGAAGCGGAATTGTTTTTCAAAATCACACTGACTATGGCGGGGCTGTTTGTCATCATCCTCGCCGCCCTGCTGGTATGCGGCCAGTATTTTTCCGAAAAGAAAATGAAAGACGACGGGTTTATCAACTGATGCGGATTTAAACCGGATCCGCGACCCAAACATCACAATGCCGTCTGAACGCCCCCGCTTCAGACGGCATACCGTTTCCGCAAGCCCTTTCAGCACATAAGGCACATCCTGTTGTACCGCACCGATTCGGAAAGGCAATGCCTTTCCCCAAACCGGCCCGAACCCTGCCGCCCCGAAGAGCGGGGGTTCAAGGCATTATCGCCCTGCTGCTGCCGGTTGGAACCGGCGGAGTGTTAAAACACAGCCGTTGAAAAACAGGCCGTCTGAACATTCAGACGGCCTGTGCTTTATTTTCATATTTCAACAGATCGGAAAAGGCGGGCGGAAATACCCGGCATTCCGGCTGCTGCCGACGGTTTCCCCGGCAGGCTGCGGAATGCCGCCGATACGCGCGGCAATTCCAGTGCCGGATTTTGGGATGCCGCCTTTTTCGGGGGGCTTGTTTGATGATTTGAACGCGTCGTCCCACCGTAATGAATACCTGCGCTTCAGACGGCATCAGCATCAATCCTGCTCTTTTTTGCCGGCAAACACGCCGAATCCGCCCTTTTCCGCATCTGTCGGGCGATAGCTGTATTTTCCCGCCACTTCCTCGCCGGCCGGGCCGTAAAACCTTCCGGAAACATCCCCGCCGCCATTTTCCGTCCAAGTCCCCTTAAAGCCGTTTCCATCGATGACGGCTTTGAATTTTTGCGTACCCATATGCAAATCATCGCCGCTGTCGATAATGCCGTCCACAGATTTGCTGCCGAAATCGACTTTTGCGGCAAACCTGCCCCTGGTCGGGTACGAACGACCGTTTTCCGTATGGAAATGCAGCACTTCGCCGTTGTACACGGCCGCGCCCGCAAGCATTTCGCCTTTTGCCGGTTCGCCTTGCACACGGAGGGCATACGATCCGCCGGGCAATTTTTCCGCCCCGTAAGTCAGATACCGGTAATTCCCTTCGGGCGCGAAGATATTGCCGGAATGCCCCGTCAGGCTGACCGCTTCCCCATCGACAATCAGCGTATCGGCCTGATTGACGGGAATCAGCGGCATCTCGGCAGGAAGCGACCTCCTCGACCGTGCAGAACGGGTAGGGGGTTTGTCCGTATAGAAGATGATATATTTGTTAGTTCCTTCCATTTTGACTGTTGTAGCGACCAAACCGACAAATTTATCTTCCCCATCTTTCTTGTAGTTACTTATTTTGTCTTCATCACTTAATTTTTCAAATTCTGATTTTGACGGTGCTTCTTCATCCAATAAATTATCACCATTACAAGAATCGCCTTTACAGTGGGTCAACGTTATATTTTGCGACGGCCCGTCAATCAAAACGCCATTGCCCACGTTCGTCCTTCCAAAATCGCCGCCGCCATTCGTGGCGTTAGGATTGGTTGAAGGGGCAGGATTTTGAGAGCCGCCGACTTGATTGTTTTCAGCTTGATCTGCCGTATTGCCGGCATTTTCCCCGCCTGCCGACGGATCGTCCCCCTGCATTCCGTCCGCCGCATTTGCCATACCCGGTTGGTTTGCCGGTTGCACCGATTCCCCGTTATCCGGTGCTTGGTTTCCCATATCCCCGTCCGGCATATTCGGAGCCGGGGTGTGATTCGGTGTCAAACTATCTGTATCGGCGGCTTTTTGCGGCATATCATCTTGCGCCCCCTCGTCTTCATTTTTGGGATTATCCGCTGTTGCCGCACCGCCATTGCCTGTATTTTCTTCCGAAACCGCCGCCATATCTTGACTGCCTTGTGCGGATGGCGCGCCCTGTCCTTGAGAACCTGCCTGTGGCGCATCTTCCTTTGCCTCTGTCTCTTTTTCAGAAACAACAGGGGCGGCAGGTTTTGACAGCGTGTCCGCCGACTTGACATCGGGCGATCCGCCACCGCCGCCCCCGCAGGCTGAAAGGGCAAAAATACAAGCCATTGCGATTACGCTGCGTTTAAACATCATCATCTCCTTCATCGTATTTCCTTTTTGGTTTAAACCCCGCCACTTGGACATCCGTCCTTCGGGGCGGTGGAATCAGACTTTATTTGGGAAGGGCGCAACCCTTCCAAATCAGGGCAACACATAGGGCGGTGCTTTATGTGCCGCCCTGTGTGTTGAAACATATTCAATAAATATTGTTTCCGCCGTATGCCTATAAAATTGTAAAAATATGCCGTCTGAACGCCAAACGGGCTTCAGACGGCATAGCTTGGTTTATTCCGCCCGGTTCCTCTGTCGGCCCAAATCGGCGGCAGCGGTAAACAAAACGTCGGTCGAAGAGTTCAACGCCGTTTCTGCAGAGTCTTGAATCACGCCGATGATGAAGCCGACGGCAACCACCTGCATGGCCACATCGTTATCGATACCGAACAGGCTGCACGCCAAAGGAATCAGCAGCAGCGAACCGCCCGCCACGCCGGATGCACCGCACGCGCTGACAGTTGCCACCAGGCTCAGCAGCAGGGCAGTGGCGAAGTCAACCGTAATGCCTTGCGTGTGCGCCGCCGCCATAGCCAAAACGGTAATCGTAATCGCCGCACCTCCCATATTGACGGTCGCCCCCAACGGGATGGAAATCGAATAAGTGTCTTCGTGCAGCCCCAGTTTTTTCGCCAAAGCCATATTCACGGGGATATTGGCGGCGGAAGAACGGGTAAAGAAGGCATACACGCCGCTTTCGCGCAGGCAGGTAAACACCAGCGGATAAGGGTTGCGGCGGATTTTCCACCACACGATGGCGGGATTGACCGCCAGCGCAATAAACGCCATACAGCCCAACAGCACCGCAAGCAGCTTCGCGTAACCCGCCAGCGCGCCGAAACCCGTCTCCGCGATTGTGGACGACACCAGCCCGAAAATGCCCAAAGGTGCAAAGCGGATAATCCACTTCACAACGGTAGAAACCGCTTCCGCCAAATCGGCGACGACCTGCCGCGTTACGTCCGAACCATGATTCCGCAACGCCGCGCCCAAAACCAAAGCCCAAGCCAAAATGCCGATATAGTTGGCATTGGCAATCGCGTTAATCGGGTTGGCGACCAGGTTCATCAGCAGCGATTTCAACACTTCCACAATGCCGGAAGGCGGCGCGGCGGACACATCGCCCGCGCCCGCCAAAACAATGTGCGTCGGGAAAACCATACCGGCGATGACGGCGGTCAGGGCTGCGGAAAACGTGCCGATGAGGTAAAGGACGATAATCGGCCTGATATGCGCCTTGTTGCCTTTTTGGTGCTGCGCGATTGTGGCCGCCACCAAAATAAATACCAAAACCGGCGCGACCGCTTTGAGCGCGCCGACAAACAGGCTGCCGAACAAGCCTGCCGCCAAGCCCAGTTGCGGTGAAACCGAACCGATTACGATGCCCAACGCCAAACCGGCGGCAATCTGCCTGACCAGGCTGACGCGGCCGATCGCATGAAATAAGGATTTGCCGAATGCCATAATTCTTCCTTATGTTGTGATATGTTAAAAAATGTTGTATTTTAAAAGAAAACTCATTCTCTGTGTTTTTTTATTTTTCGGCTGTGTTTTATCATTCGGCGCGACGGCTTGATTTGTTGGACAAAAATAAATTTATTTAATCCCGTTTATTTTCCGGCACTATCCCGAAACGCAGCCTGTTTTCCATATGCGGATTGGAAACAAAATACCTTAAAACAAGCAGATACATTTCCGGCGGGCCGCAGCCGCCGAAATACCGGCGGCGGTATGCCGTCTGAAGCGTCCCGCCCCGTCCGAACAACACGAAAACGGCCGTTCGAAACCCCGTCCGAACAGTGTTAGAATCGAAAACCGCCCACACCGATGCACGACACCCGTACCATTATGATCAAACCGACCGCCCTGCTCCTGCCGGCTTTATTTTTCTTTCCGCACGCATACGCGCCTGCCGCCGACCTTTCCGAAAACAAGGCGGCGGGTTTCGCATTGTTCAAAAACAAAAGCCCCGACACCGAATCAGTCAAATTAAAACCCAAATTCCCCGTCCGCATCGACACGCAGGACAGTGAAATCAAAGATATGGTCGAAGAACACCTGCCGCTCATCACGCAGCAGCAGGAAGAAGTGTTGGACAAAGAGCAGACTGGCTTCCTCGCCGAAGAAGCGCCGGACAACGTTAAAACGATGCTCCGCAGCAAAGGCTATTTCAGCAGCAAAGTCAGCCTGACGGAAAAAGACGGGGCTTATACGGTGCACATCACACCGGGCCCGCGCACCAAAATCGCCAACGTCGGCGTCGCCATCCTCGGCGACATCCTTTCAGACGGCAACCTCGCCGAATACTACCGCAACGCGATGGAAAACTGGCAGCAGCCGGTAGGCAGCGATTTCGATCAGGACAGTTGGGAAAACAGCAAAACTTCCGTCCTCGGCGCGGTAACGCGCAAAGTCTACCCGCTTGCCAAGCTCGGCAACACCCGGGCGGCCGTCAATCCCGATACCGCCACCGCCGATTTGAACGTCGTCGTGGACAGCGGCCGCCCCATCGCCTTCGGCGACTTTGAAATCACCGGCACACAGCGTTACCCCGAACAAATCGTTTCCGGCCTGGCGCGCTTCCGACCGGGCACGCCCTACGACCTCGACCTACTGCTCGACTTCCAACAGGCGCTCGAACAAAACGGGCATTATTCCGGCGCGTCCGTACAGGCCGACTTCGACCGCCTCCAAGGCGACCGTGTCCCCGTCAAAGTCAGCGTAACCGAGGTCAAACGCCACAAGCTCGAAACCGGCATCCGCCTCGATTCGGAATACGGTTTGGGCGGCAAAATCGCCTACGACTATTACAACCTCTTCAACAAAGGCTATATCGGTTCGGTCGTCTGGGATATGGACAAATACGAAACCACGCTTGCCGCCGGCATCAGCCAGCCGCGCAACTACCGGGGAAACTACTGGACAAGCAACGTTTCCTACAACCGTTCGACCACCCAAAACCTCGAAAAACGCGCCTTCTCCGGCGGCATCTGGTATGTGCGCGACCGCGCGGGCATCGATGCCAGGCTGGGGGCGGAGTTTCTCGCAGAAGGCCGGAAAATCCCCGGCTCGGATGTCGATTTGGGCAACAGCCACGCCACGATGCTGACCGCCTCTTGGAAACGCCAGTTGCTCAACAACGCGCTGCACCCCGAAAACGGCCATTACCTCGACGGCAAAATCGGTACGACTTTGGGCACATTCCTGTCCTCCACCGCGCTGATCCGCGCTTCCGCCCGCGCAGGTTATTTCTTCACGCCCGAAAACAAAAAACTCGGCACGTTCATCATACGCGGCCAGGCGGGTTACACCATTGCCCGCGACAATGCCGACGTTCCTTCAGGGCTGATGTTCCGCAGCGGCGGCGCGTCTTCCGTGCGCGGTTACGAACTCGACAGCATCGGACTTGCCGGCCCGAACGGATCGGTCCTGCCCGAACGTACCCTCTTGGTGGGCAGCCTGGAATACCAACTGCCGTTTACGCGCACCCTGTCCGGCGCGGTGTTCCACGATATGGGCGATGCCGCCGCCAATTTCAAACGTATGGAGCTGAAACACGGTTCGGGACTGGGCGTACGCTGGTTCAGCCCGCTCGCGCCGTTTTCCTTCGACATCGCCTACGGGCACAGCGACAAGAAAATCCGCTGGCACATCAGCCTAGGAACGCGTTTCTAAACCGATACGGCCGCTTCAGACGGCATTGCAGCAAACTATTTTGAAACAGACATTATGACCGATACCGCACCGACAGATACCGATCCGACCGAAAACGACACGCGCAAAATGCCGTCTGAACACCGCCCTGCCCCGCCGGCAAAAAAACGCCGCCCGCTGCTGAAGCTGTCGGCGGCACTGCTGTCTGTCCTGATTTTGGCAGTATGTTTCCTCGGCTGGCTCGCCGGTACGGAATCCGGTTTGCGCTTCGGGCTGTACCAAATCCCGTCTTGGTTCGGCGTAAACATTTCCTCCCAAAACCTCAAAGGCACGCTGCTCGACGGCTTCGGCGGCGACAACTGGTCGATAGAAACCGAGGGTGCAGACCTTAAAATCAGCCGCTTCCGCTTCGCGTGGAAACCGTCCGAACTGATGCGCCGCAGCCTGCACATTACCGAAATTTCCGCCGGCGACATCGCCATCGTTACCAAACCGACTCCGCCTAAAGAAGAACGCCCGCCGCTCAGCCTTCCCGACAGCATAGACCTGCCTGCCGCCGTCTATCTCGACCGCTTCGAGACGGGCAAAATCAGCGCAGGCAAAACCTTTGACAAACAAACCGTCTATCTCGAACGGCTGGATGCTTCATACCGTTATGACATCAAAGGACACCGCCTCGACCTGAAGGCCGCCGACACGCCGTGGAGCAGTTCGTCGGGGGCTGCCTCGGTCGGCTTGAAAAAACCGTTTGCCCTCGATACCGCCATTTACACCAAAGGCGGACTTGAAGGCAAAACCATACACAGTACGGCGCGGCTGAGCGGCAGCCTGAAAGATGTGCGCGCCGAACTGACGATCGACGGCGGCAATATCCGCCTCTCGGGAAAATCCGTCATCCACCCGTTTGCCGAATCATTGGATAAAACATTGGAAGAAGTGCTGGTCAAAGGGTTCAACATCAACCCGGCCGCCTTCGTGCCTTCCCTGCCTGATGCCGGGCTGAATTTCGACCTGACCGCCATCCCGTCGTTTTCAGACGGCATCGCGCTGGAAGGCTCGCTCGATTTGGAAAACACCAAAGCCGGCTTTGCCGACCGCAACGGCATCCCCGTCCGTCAGGTTGTAGGCGGCTTTGTCATCCGGCAGGACGGCACGGTGCATATCGGCAATACGTCCGCCGCCCTGCTCGGACGGGGCGGCATCAGGCTGTCGGGCAAAATCGACACCGAAAAAGACATCCTCGATTTAAATATAGGCATCAACTCCGTCGGTGCGGAAGACGTGCTGCAAACCGCGTTCAAAGGCAGATTGGACGGCAGCATCGGCATCGGCGGCACGACCGCCTCGCCCAAAATCTCCTGGCAACTCGGCACCGGCACGGCGCGCACGGACGGCAGCCTCGCCATCGCAAGCGACCCCGCAAACGGACAGCGGAAACTGGTGTTCGACACCGTCAACATCGCCGCAGGGCAAGGCAGCCTGACCGCGCAAGGCTATCTCGAACTGTTTAAAGACCGCCTGCTCAAGCTGGACATCCGTTCCCGCGCATTCGACCCTTCGCGCATCGATCCGCAACTTCCGTCAGGCAATATCAACGGTTCGATTCATCTTGCCGGCGAACTGGCAAAAGAGAAATTTACGGGCAAAATGCGGTTTTTACCCGGCACGTTCAACGGCGTACCGATTGCCGGCAGTGCCGACATTGTTTACGAGTCCCGCCACCTTCCGCGTGCCGCCGTCGATTTGCGGCTGGGACAGAACATTATTAAAACAGACGGCGGCTTCGGCAAAAAAGGCGACCGGCTCAACCTCAATATCACTGCACCCGACCTCTCCCGTTTCGGTTTCGGACTCGCGGGGGCTTTAAATGTACGCGGACACCTTTCCGGCGATTTGGACGGCGGCATCCGAACCTTTGAAACTGACCTTTCCGGCACGGCGCGCAACCTGCACATCGACAAGGCGGCAGACATCCGTTCGCTCGATTTCACCCTCAGAGGCTCGCCCGACACAAGCCGCCCGATACGCGCCGACATCAAAGGCAGCCGCCTTTCCCTGTCGGGCGGCGCGGCGGTTGTCGATACCGCCGGCCTGACGCTGGAAGGCACGGGCGCGCAGCACCGCATCCGCACACACGCCGCCATGACGCTGGACGGCAAACCGTTCAAATTCGACTTGGACGCTTCAGGCGGCATCAACAGAGAACTTACCCGATGGAAAGGCAGCATCGGCATCCTCGACATCGGCGGCGCGTTCAACCTCAAGCTGCAAAACCGTATGACGCTCGAAGCCGGTACGGAACGCGTGGCGGCAAGTGCGGCAAATTGGCAGGCAATGGGCGGCAGCCTCAACCTGCAACACTTTTCTTGGGATAAAAAAACCGGCATATCGGCAAAAGGCGGCGCACGCGGACTGCACATCGCCGAGTTGCACAATTTCTTCAAACCGCCCTTCGAACACAATCTGGTTTTAAACGGCGACTGGGATGTCACCTACGGGCGCAACGCGCGCGGCTACCTCAATATCAGCCGGCAAAGCGGCGATGCCGTATTGCCCGGCGGTCAGGCTTTGGGTTTGAACGCATTTTCCCTGAAAACGCGCTTTCAAAACGACCGCATCGGAATCCTACTTGACGGCGGTGCGCGTTTCGGACGGATTAACGCCGATTTGGGCATCGGCAACGCCTTCGGCGGCAATATGGCAAATGCACCGCTCGGCGGCAGGATTACCGCGTCCCTTCCCGACTTGGACGTATTGAAGCCCTTTCTGCCCACCGCCGCGCAAAACATTACCGGCGGCCTGAATGCCTCCGCGCAAATCGGCGGACGGGTAGGCTCTCCGTCCGTCAACGCCGCCGTCAACGGCAGCAGCAACTACGGGAAAATCAACGGCAACATTACCGTCGGGCAAAGCCGCTCCTTCGATACCGCGCCTTTAGGCGGCAGGCTCAACCTGACCGTTGCCGATGCTGAAGCATTCCGCAACTTCCTGCCCGTCGGACAAACCGTCAAAGGCAGCCTGAATGCCGCCGTAACCCTCGGCGGCAGCATCGCCGATCCGCACTTGGGCGGCAGCATCAACGGCGACAAACTCTATTATCGCAACCAAACCCAAGGCATCATCTTGGACAACGGCTCGCTGCGTTCGCATATCGCGGGCAGGAAATGGGTAATCGACAGCCTGAAATTCCGGCACGAAGGGACGGCGGAACTCTCCGGCACGGTCGGTATGGAAAACAGCGGGCCCAATATCGATATCGGCGCAGTGTTCGACAAATACCGCATCCTGTCCCGCCCCAACCGCCGCCTGACGGTTTCCGGCAACACCCGCCTACGCTATTCGCCGCAAAAAGGCATATCCGTTACCGGGATGATTAAAACGGATCAGGGGCTGTTCGGTTCGCAAAAATCCTCGATGCCGTCCGTCGGCGACGATGTCGTCGTATTGGGCGAAGTCAAAAAAGAGGCAGCGGCACCGCTCCCCGTCAATATGAACCTGACTTTAGACCTCAATGACAGCATCCGCTTCGCCGGCTACGGCGCGGACGTTACCATAGGCGGCAAACTGACCCTGACCGCCCAACCGGGCGGAAGCGTGCGGGGTGTGGGCACGGTCCGCGTCATCAAAGGGCGTTACAAGGCATACGGGCAGGATTTGGACATTACCAAAGGCACGGTCTCCTTTGTCGGTCCGCTCAACGACCCCAACCTCAACATCCGCGCCGAACGCCGCCTTTCCCCCGTCGGTGCGGGCGTGGAAATATTGGGCAGCCTCAACAGCCCGCGCATTACGCTGACGGCAAACGAACCGATGAGTGAAAAAGACAAGCTCTCCTGGCTCATCCTCAACCGCGCCGGCAGCGGCAGCAGCGGCGACAATGCCGCCCTGTCCGCAGCCGCAGGCGCGCTGCTTGCCGGACAAATCAACGACCGCATCGGGCTGGTGGATGATTTGGGCTTTACCAGCAAGCGCAGCCGCAACGCGCAAACCGGCGAACTCAACCCCGCCGAACAGGTGCTGACCGTCGGCAAACAACTGACCGGCAAACTCTACATCGGCTACGAATACGGCATCTCCAGCGCGGAACAGTCCGTCAAACTGATTTACCGGCTGACCCGCGCCATACAGGCGGTTGCCCGTATCGGCAGCCTTTCGTCGGGCGGCGAGCTGACATACACCATACGTTTCGACCGCCTCTTCGGTTCGGACAAAAAAGACACCGCCGGAAACGGCAAAGAGAAATAAACGGTTTTCAGACGGCATGGCACTGTCCGCAGCCGTGCCGTCTGAAAGGCGCGCCGCCAAACCGGACATTTGAAAACCTGCTTTTCCGCCGTCCGCCTGCAAGGGAACAGAATCGATATAGGGAATTAACAAAAATCAGGACAAGGCGACGAAGCCGCAGACAGTACAAATAGCACGGAACCGATTCACTTGGTGCTTCAGCACCTTAGAGAATCGTTCTCTTTGAGCTAAGGCGAGGCAACGCCG